>JAZSNW010000096.1:0-4673 GCA_045536615.1 Acutalibacteraceae bacterium
TGAAACTGTTACTATTCAATACGGTGGTTCTATGAACGCTAAAAACGCTGACGAATTGGTTGCAAAGGTTAATGTTGACGGCGGTCTTATCGGCGGCGCATCACTTAAAGCAGAAGATTTTTCAGTAATTGTTAAAGCTGCTTCTAAATAATTTTAAGGTGACAAAATAATGAAAAAACCTATTGTTTTAACTATTATGGACGGCTTTGGTTTCAACCCCGAAGTTATGGGTAATGCAATTAAAGCCGCTAAAACTCCCCGTCTTGATAATATTTATGCTACCTGCCCCACCACCCAAATTGGCGCATCGGGTATGGATGTTGGTCTTCCCGAAGGTCAAATGGGTAACAGTGAAGTTGGTCACACCAATATCGGTGCAGGTCGCGTTGTTTATCAAGAACTCACCCGTATTACAAAATCAATTTCTGACGGTGACTTCTTCACAAACGAAGTTTTCTTAAAAGCCACCCAAAACTGCAAGAAAAATGACAGCGCACTTCACCTTATAGGTCTTTTGTCAGACGGTGGCGTTCATTCTCATATCGAACACCTTTACGCTTTGGTAGAAATGGCAAAACGCGAGGGCATTTCAAGAATTTACATTCACGCTCTTTTAGACGGTCGTGACGTTCCACCCGCAAGCGCTGCTGACTTTATCGATGCTTTAAATGCAAAACTTGATGAAATTGGTTGCGGTAAACTTGCAACTGTTCTTGGCCGTTTTTACGGTATGGACCGTGACAACCGTTGGGACCGTGTTGAAAAAGCTTATGCCGCTTTGGTTTATGGCGAAGGCATCTTAACAAACGATGCCGCTGCCGAAGTAAGACATTCTTACACCCAGATTGACGCCGACGGCAAAAATATTACCGATGAATTTGTTCTTCCCACCGTTATAAACGGTACCGAAAGAATTAAAACCGGTGACAGCGTTATTTTCTTTAACTTCCGCCCTGACCGTGCGCGTGAAATCACCCGCACCTTTGTTGATGACGAATTTAACGGTTTTGAACGCAAAGGCGGCAGACAAAATGTTTTCTATGTTTGTATGACACAATACGACGCTTCAATGCCTAATGTTGAGGTTGCATTTAAACCGCAAAGTCTTGTAAATACACTTGGCGAATATTTAAGTGCTAAAGGTCTTACACAACTTCGAATTGCTGAAACCGAAAAATACGCACACGTAACCTTCTTCTTCAACGGCGGCCGCGAAGTAATGTTCCCCGGTGAAGACAGAATTTTGGTTAATTCACCAAAGGTTGCAACATACGATTTACAACCCGAAATGAGCGCTTTTGAAGTTTGCGATAAAGTTTGTGAAGCCATTGAAAGCGACAAATACGATGTTGTAATTCTTAACTTTGCAAACTGCGATATGGTTGGTCACACAGGTTTCTTTGATGCAGCTGTAAAAGCGGTTGAAACTGTTGACACCTGTGTTGGCAGAGTTGAAGATGCTGTTAAGAAGATGGGCGGTGTAATGCTTTTAACTGCCGACCACGGCAATGCAGATAAAATGCTTGATACCGATGGTTCACCATTTACTGCACACACCACATTCCCCGTTCCCTTCTCGGTTATTGGTTATGATTGTGAACTTCGCGAAGGCGGTAAACTTTGCGACATTTCACCCACAATTTTAAAACTTTTAGAATTAGAACAACCCACTGAAATGAGCGGCGAATCAATTATTAAATAATTAAAAAGATAAAAAACACCTGAAAGCACATGCTTTCAGGTGTTTTTTTATGTATTCATATTTTCTTGTTTTTTAATACCGAAAATAACTCTTAAAAATCCGCTTAAAAATTTTGGGCTTTTAAATAATACAACCTTCATAAAATGCCTCCGTCAACATTTGGCTGCCGACAACCCAAGCACAATAACCCAAATTGCAAGCGCCGCCACTAAAAATCGAGGAGGACAAAAACAACTGAATAAAAGCCCCACCGAAAAGGAAATAGCGACAAAGCCCTTATTAAACGAAATTCGTCTGCGCATTTTTAATCCCCCTTACAATAATATTATATCGTAAGAAAGAAAAAATGTTACTTATTTTTGCGATTTGCGGCCTCCCACGGCTTTAAATCTTTTAATTCGTCGAATAATTGCAAATATGACTCGAAACGAGTTTTTTCAATTTCGCCATTTTCCACCGCTTCAATAACAGCACAACCCGCCTCTTTTGTGTGGGTGCAAGAAGTAAAGCGGCAGTTATATATGTTTTCCTTGAAATCGGGGAAAAGTTCGGGCAAAAGTTCTTTAAAACGGTAGTCATTGGTTTGGGTTTCAAAAGCCGAAAAACCGGGAGTATCAACCACATAACCACCAAATGACAAAGTATATGCTTCTATATGGCGTGTGGTATGTCGGCCACGGCCCAAATGTTCGCTTACTTCACCCGTTTTAATAACGCTTTCACCGAAAAGTCGGTTTAATATGCTTGACTTTCCAACACCGGAATTGCCCGTAAATGCACTTATAGAATCTTTAAGTTCAGCCTTGAGTTCGTCAATTCCCTCACCCGTTTGGGCAGAAACCACAAACGCCTTGAAACCCGCATTTTTATAAATTTTAAGCCAGTCAGAAAAATCGCCCATATCGCATTTGTTAAAAACAATTATTGGCTCAATATTGTTATAAACCGCAATGGCGCTAATTTTATCAATTATAAAGGCATTTGGTGCGGGGGTTTGAAAGGATGACACAATAAAAAGTTTATCAA
This sequence comes from Acutalibacteraceae bacterium, assembly GCA_045536615.1. GTDB lineage: Bacteria > Bacillota > Clostridia > Oscillospirales > Acutalibacteraceae > UBA737. Next base: position 2,729 of record JAZSNW010000096.1, read on the forward strand.
TGTTTGCAACATTCGGACGCAATAAAACATTTTTGCGCTCCATTATACTGTTTACAACACCTTTTGTTTTGTCAGTAACTTCAAACTCTACCCTATCACCAACCAAGGGAGAAACTCCATTTTTGCGGAAGTTTCCCCTTGCTTTACATTCATAAATTATATTTTCGCTTTCAACATAATAAAAACCCGAAAGTGCTTTAATAATAATACCTGTCATTGTTTAAAAAAATCCCGGTCCGTAATAGTTAATGCTCATTAAATCCGACTTTGAACTTGCACGGAAGTTAACGGTAATAAACATATAATCAAGCGATGCTTCATTTTCGGGGGTAATTTTAACAACATACTTTGCAGTCTTTGAGGTTGAAATTACATCCTTAAATGTATAAGTTTTAACCTTTGTGAAATCAAGCTTTTCACTTGTCATAAGTTCCCTGCCATCGTCAGTCCAAAGTGAAACTGTACCAATTTGGCATTCGAAATCCTTTGGAAGTTCAATATCAATATCTGCTTTATATGTGCCCTTGCTCACATAAAGCTTAATTTCAGTGCCTTCGGGAATTTTTTTGCTTGTTGAATCAGGTGTTTGACTAATTACATAACCCTTTGGCTGATATTTTTCATTCCAAGCAATTTCAACTTCTTCAACAGTAACTAACAATTTCAAATCTTGAAGTTTTTCTTTGGCTTGTTCAACCGGTTCTCCCACAACATTGGGTACATCAAGATAAACGGTGGGTTTACCTGTTGAAACAAAAATAGTTACGGTTGCACCTTCAGCAACGGTGGTAAAGCGTGATGGTTCAGTACGAATAACGTGACCTGCCTCGTATTCATCGCTTGCCATTTCGGTAATTAAAACTTTAAATCCGTTGGCTTCAAGTTCGCTGTATGCGGCAGATTCGGTTTTATCGGTAACATCATTAACCTTTTTGGTTTTTGGTCCCATACTTACATAAAGGGTTATATCGGTATCAGACTTAACCTTGCTGCCCTCTTTAATCGACTGCTCGTAAACAATGCCAAAAGCATATTCAGCGTTGTGACCCCATTCCTCCTCGAAATTAAAGTCAATTTCATACTGTTCGTTATTCTTAATATCTTCAAGTTTTTGTCCAATAAATTTTGGTGTTGGAATATTTTCGGTTGCACTGCCACCCAAAAAGCCCGGCAAGAAGATAATAAGCAAAACAATAATAGCCAAAACAAGAGCAATTGCAACACCTGTTAAAATTGGCAAAATACCGCTTTTTTCTTTTTGTGCGGTGGTTTTCTTTGGTGTTTTTTCATCGGGTGTATCAACAACACCGCCCACAAAACGTGTGGGTGAATCATCTACAAAGTAATTATAGTTAAACGACATTGATGGGTCTTTTCTGAAATTACCTAAATCGCAAAGCATTTCGGATGCGGTTTGATAGCGTTTGTCTTGGCTTTTTTGCATTGCGTGCATTGTGATTTGTTCAAGACCCAACGGTATTGAAGCGTTAACTTCGGTTGGAAGTTGTGGGTCGCGTTGCAACTGCATAATTGCAACAGATACCGCACTTTCAGCTTGGAAAGGCAATTTACCGGTAAGCATTTCATAAAGCATTACACCCACCGAATAAATATCGGTTTTTTCGTCGGTCTTTTCGCCGCGTGCTTGTTCAGGGCTGATATAATGAACCGAGCCAATGGCCTTGTCGGTAATTGTGCGTTGGTCGCTGCGTGAAAAACGGGCAATACCAAAGTCAGTAACCTTAATAGTGCCATCTGCCAAAACCATAATATTTTGGGGTTTAACATCGCGGTGAACAATACCCTTATCGTGTGCGTGTTGAAGTGCTTTAAGAATTTGAATGGTAAAATGCACAGCATCTTTCCAACGAAGACTACCTTCATTTTCAATAAATTCTTTAAGGGTGATACCTTCAATATATTCCATAACAATATACTGAATAAG
>JAZSNW010000017.1:0-19070 GCA_045536615.1 Acutalibacteraceae bacterium
TGTTTTTATTCAATTGGGTTTTAAACAAAAAATAAGATTAGATAAAAAAATTTATATATAGATAAAGAGATAGCTATGCTTTTGGTTAAGCATAGCTATCTCTTTAAAATAATTAAATACACGTTCTTCGAACTAAATAACTAGTCAATTATTCATCATCTAAAGCTGTTTTGAGCAAAAAAGACATTCTAACTCTTCCTTTTTCTAACATGTAAAGTTTAAATCACATATGCTAAATATTGCATATCTTTAGACAATATTACTAGTTCGTCCTTTATCTTAAATTCATCCTTTGACGGAGCAGTAATAATACGTAGTTTTATTTCGCCTTGCCTAATATGTTCAATCATGCCTATTGTGAACATGTCCTCACTAAAAGAATTTCGTCTGTTAGCCGGAATAAGTTCATATATCTCACCTTTTCGAATTCTTGGCCAAATATGATTAGACTCTTTTAACTGAATACATATCATCTCTTCTTTAGAACTGTTATTATTAAATCGATCAAAATGACAAAAATAATAGTTGTAAAAGAGGTAAAAAACGCTTAACAATAACAAAGTCAGAGTCAACCCAAGAGCAGAGTCTGTGTTTTCGCTTACTATAATACCGCAAAGAGACAAGATAGTAACTAATAATAACGGGAAACCATATACAAAATGGCCACCAATAAGAAAACGACGAAAAACCACTCTTTTACACTTCGGACATCGAGGTGATTGACCGAATTTGGTGTTAATCCCTAACTTAATTCTTGGAGAAAATGCCTTTTCCCCGCAGTAAGGACATCGAAACATTATATCTCACTCCCTCTTAAACTATTTAATTAAACAAAAGCTCTGTTCTATCTGCATATAAATAACCTTCACCACAATCTAAATAATGTAGATTAAACATATTTGTTATCACCCCTGTGACATTTCTATTCTCTATATGAGAAGACAGGGGACGGTTCTATGTCTTTACCTCATTTTAGATATTTTTCAACCATACCCTTTGTCTCACCGCACAACCTTGCAATTTGACGAATTGAAACTCCATTATCTTGAAATTTCTTTATAGAGAAGACAGGGGACGGTTCTATGTCTTTACCTCATTTTAGATATTTTTCAACCATACCCTTTGTCTCACCGCACAACCTTGCAATTTGACGAATTGAAACTCCATTATCTTGAAATTTCTTTATACACTTTTCTTTTGAAGCTTGTTTTAATTTTTGAAATTCTGAAACAGTTTTACACTTTGAATATTTATAAATAATTTTCTGTGCTTGTTCATCAGTTACTCTTACAACAGGTTTATCTTCAATTTCTAAACATTTATCATTTGCGAATTCACTATTAAACTGTGTAAACAATTCAACGGGAATTATACCAAAAACAAATTCTTTGTCTATTAAGTCGGAAGTTTTGAAAAATTCATTGTAACTGCTATATTCATAGTCCGAAAGATTTTTACATAAACCGGCTTTAACAGGGTTTTGGTGTATATATCGGATAACTGTCATAAAATACGCATCATCTTCAACAGGTTCGCTTTTAAATCTATCCTGAAACAAATGCCCGACTCGTTGGTATTTGATATTATACCAATAAACGAATCGGGTTGCAAGTCTTTTCATCACTTGCTCAATTAGTTCTTTATCCTCTTGAACAAGCAAATGAACATGATTACCCATAAGGCAATAAGCGAACAATTTATATTCGCTTACCGCCTTACAGTCTTTTAAAATTTGTAAAAACTTTTCACAGTCTTCACTGTCTTCGAAAATTTGTTGCTGATTAATTCCGCGAAGCATAATATGGTAAATTCCACTCTCGCTTTTTCTTCGAGCTTGTCTTGGCATAATTTTCACCCTTAAAAACTATATCATAAAGTGAATATTTTGTCAAGACATAGAACCGTCCCCTGTCTTATCAAATGAAAACTATTTTATCAAGACACAGAACCGTCCCCTGTCTTTATGTCTTACCTTCAAACGAATTTTCAATAGGTTCAGATAATTTCCAACTAATTATACGAATTTTATAATATTCCATTAATTCTTCTGTTGAATTAAAAAAGGCTATATCATAATTTGCACTATCGTTATTTACTGCATAAACCCTTGGAGTTAATGGACGCGGTTCTTCATATCTCTCATCATTCATATAAAATTCCGCGTCCCCAACAAAACAATATACTTTTCTTTCGTTATCACCACATATAAAAACTGCGTCTTTACCAGTCCCCTTAATGTATCCTTCCCATTTCCTGTATTTGCCTCTACCAGTATCCGCACTAATTCCGTCATATTCACAAACATAGACATCGTTTACAGTGATTATCTCCCCATCAATTTCGTAAACCAATTCAAACGGGAATTCACCATATTTAAACTTTGGTTCCTCAGGTACTGTTTGACTAAAAGATATAAGAGAATTAATCACATAGAAAATCTTCGGTATGGCATTAAACATAAACTTGGCAAAATAACCTATTAATGTTGTAATAACAGTTAAAACAATAATAGCAATTATAGATATACCAATTATAATTCCTCGTTTTATACCAACTTTCATTTATTGCACCTCTCTAAAATGAGTTAAGCCAAATATATAGCAACACAAGAGAACCATCCTCTTGTTTTCTCATTGTACCATATTTTCCTCTATTTTCCAACACTAAATATTAAACTTTGTGGGATGCATATATCCCTTTCTTCTTTTATAATAGCTTTTAAAACCGCGCCGTCTTGGTTTTCAAAAAATTCGCGTGTTTTTTGGGCGTTGGGGTATTCGTTTTCAAGCCGGTTATCAAGCTCTTCACAAGCAGTTTGAAAGTCGATTTTAACGGTTTCGATTTTTTTATATAAAAACCGCCTTTTGTGAAGCTTAATGGGTAGCTCGTTTTTAAAAAGCTTTAACGGTTTTACGCTATATTCACTGTCATATTCCCCTTTTTCCGCCCCTAAATAAAGAGGTATCTTAAAGCCAAAAATTTCTAAAACTGTTTTGGTTTTGTGTTTGCCGACAAAATATTCGTTTTTAATATTAAAATCTTGTTCAAGCTCTATTTCGGTGGTGGTTTCGGCAATAATTTTGCCCCTTGATCGCACAAATTTTGTGCCTTGCTCGTTTTCGATTATGCCTGACACCAAAACATCGCCTTTTCTAACGGTGTCGCCAACCTTTACAACACAGTTTCCCGCCGTTACATCAATGCGTTTTATAATTCCGTCGCTGTCGGCTACAAGGTTTGAAGCCAAGAAATCCCCCTCGTCCTTTTTGGTGATTTCGGTAACATCCACAGTTAAACGGCACCCCTGAATATTAAAAGACCCCCACGAAAGTTTATCGCTTTTTAAAAGCATTTCCTGTGCCTTATTTTTGGCATCCAACCGGCTTTTCGGCATACCAACAGTTATTCCAATTTCTTGGCATATTTTTAAAATTTCACCGCTTTCTACCGTTTTGTTTCCCTTTACTTCAACAACCCAAACGAAAGAAGATAGAAACTGTAAAACCGCAAAAAACAGTATAAGCCCCGCCAAAATGCCAAAGCGGTGCTTATATTTTTCGGTAAAAAACGGTAAACCTTGCTTTTTTATGATGCGAAGACGCACACCCTGCCTTTTGAAAATTTTCGGCATTTTTTTAAAGTCGCGCACCATTATTTTGCAGGTTATTTTCCCTTTTTTAAAGCGTATATCCCAAATACTGATTTTGTTATTAGAACACAAATTTAAAAATTTTTCGGGGTAAACACCACAAATTTGAATTTCTAAAACGCCAAGAAAAAATCTATATAAAAACAGCATAAAAACACCTAATTTGAAAATTCGATGGTTGAAATTTTACCCTTTATCGTAATTAAACGGTTTTCAAAGGTTAAAATATCAAAGTTTTGACCGCAAATTATAAGCGCCCCCTTTTTAAGCCGCAATTTTAAATAATCGCTGTTATATTCATATACACCTTCGCAACCGTCAATTTCAATTTCTTCGCTACCGCAAATTTCAATGTGCGGACTGTTCATTAAGCCATTATCGAATATATCGGGTGCGGGAATTAAATTCCACTTGTTTCTTTTTTTGCTTTTTTCAATTTTAAGTTTTTTACCCAAATAAAACCCACCTTTGTAATAATGCTATGAAATATTTTATAAAATAATTCATAGGTGGTAATGTGAAAAAGTTAATAAACTTAATTGCAGTAATCGGCGTGTCGTTCTTTGCTTTTTTAATAATTTTGCGCCCCGAAATTTCGCTTAAAAGCGCCCTGTCAGGTGTGATTTTGTGCGGAAATGTGATTATACCATCACTTTTCCCTTTTACTTTTTGCGTAATTTTTATTAACAAAAGCGGAATTTTCAGATATTTAAAATTTTTAAACCCCATAACCAAATTTCTTTTCAACCTTAATTTTTATGAATTTTCTTTATTTTTGCTGTCGCTTATCGGTGGTTATCCACTTGGGGCAAAACTTTTAAACCAAAGCGGTATTGACAACAAAAAAGCCAAAATAATGATAAATTACTGCATAAATGCGGGGCCTGCTTTTGTAGTTTTGGCAGTCGGCAAAGGTGTCTTTAAAAGCATTACTGTTGGGTGGATATTATTTATTACACACATTTTGTCATCATTTATAATTGCTTTATTTTTGGGGCGTTTTATAAAACCCGACAAAAAAATAGCCACACCAAAACAAGTGGGTGTGGTTAATAATTTTGTGCTGTCCGCCGCCGACAGTGCCGACACAATTATAAAAATTTGCGGGCTTGTTATTTTATTTTCAACAGTTTGCGGATATATTGATATGCTTTCTAAGACATTAAAACCGCTTTCGGTTTTGGGGCTTTTATGCGAAGTTACAACCGCAGTTTTTAAAACTGACAATTTGATTGTTACCGCATTTCTTTTGGGTTTTTCGGGGTTTAGCATTTGGTGTCAAATTTTTTCACTGATTAAAAATATTAAAATAAATTATTTTTTGTTTATACTTTTCAGAATTATTCACGGCATTTTATCGGGTGGGCTAACCATTTTGCTTTTAAAGCTGTTTAAGGTATCGGTTAGCACACTTTCAAATAATGTAAGGTTTGATATTTCCGTCTTTATAAACGGGCCTGTGGTGGCATTTTCGCTTATAATTATGGGGGTTGTTTTAATAATTTCACTTTATAACAAAAAATTTGCTGGTAATCTGTGTCAGGATATAGTATAATACCCTTAAAGGACGTGAAATAATGGCTAAATCACCATTTAATAAAAAATTACAAAGGCAATGCGAATATTGTGTGCACGGCACACGACTTCAATTTGAAAATGAAATTATGTGCAAAAAGCACGGTGTCACAAGTTGTGATGATAAATGCCGCAGTTATAAATATGACCCGCTTAAACGCATTCCACAAAGGGTAAAAATTGAAAACAACTTTACCGAAGAAGATTTTAAACTTTAATAAAAAACGCTCACCAAGAGGCACCCTCCGTAAGAAAGGTGCCTCGTTATATTTTATAGGCGAATATAATAACACTGAAACCGAAAGTGTCTATTTTCTTTTCGGTGGATGTGAGGAGTCGACCGTCTGCAGCGCTTCGTTTGCATACTTATGGCTTGTCGACCCAAGACTTTGTCTTCGGTACCCGACTTCACCGCTCTGAACCAAAAACTTGCCACTGGCAACTTTTTTTGCGTTCAGACTCTCTCGAGTTCGATTCTACAAAAAAGAAAAACGAACACCCCACAAAAGTGGAGTGCTCGTTTTTGGTGGATGTGAGGAGAATCGAACTCCTGTCCAAAAATTTATTCATACCGGTATCTCCGAGCGCAGACATATCTTTACATTCCCTTTTACAGCCGTCGAATGTCGGACTGCTATAATCAGTATCTCCTACTTCGTGACGGCAGGTGGAGAAACCCACCGTTCACGTTCACCGCTAAAATGACACCCTACCTCGACCGCGGTAGTTCGAGTTCGGATGAGCCGCCTAATTAGGCAGCTAAAGCAACTTTATTGTTGTTAGTTAATTTTTAATGCAAATTTTAAAGTGGTTTTGCGCCACTGCTCGCTGCCAATACTTCAAAATCCCTGTCGAAACCTTTACACACCCATATTTGAAGTAATAGGTAATAGTGAAGAGGTAAGAAGTAATGTGTTCCGCAAGCGGAACCAATTTAACGATTTTGTTCTTTCAGTGCGCGGTCTATGGTGCGGTTTGCATCACGCTTTGCGGCAACCTCACGCTTGTCGTGAAGCTTTTTACCCTTGCAAAGACCTAACTGCACCTTTACAAGTGAACCCTTAAAATAAAGGGACAATGGCACAAGTGCCATACCATCTTGCTTTACTGCACCCAAAAGGCGCATAATTTCGCGCTTATGCATTAAAAGTTTGCGATTTCTAGCCGGTGGCTGATTAAAACGGTTGCCGTGCTCGTAAGGGCTAATGTGCATCTGCTTAATAATCATTTCGCCGTCGTCAACACTGCACCAAGCGTCTTTAAGGTTTACGCCACCCTGTCTTATTGATTTAATTTCGGTGCCGGTAAGGGCAATACCACATTCAAAACTTTCAACCACAAAATATTCAAAAAACGCTTTTTTGTTTGTTGTAATTGTCTTTGTTTCCATTATAAATTGCCCCTCCTTTCAAAATTATACAACAAAAATTTTAAAAAATTTGCAAATATCTGTCGGGCAAGAAAAACGCCCTTACTTAAAGTAAAGGCGTTAGTTCCACAGTGTTTTAACCTTTATGTAAATAAAGATTATTCAGCAACGATAGCATCAACAGGGCAACCTGCTTGACAAGCGCCACAATCCATGCAAGCGTCAGCATCAATCACATATTGTTCTGCACCTTCAGAAATAGCATCAACAGGGCAACCTGCTTGGCAAGCACCACAGCTAATGCAAGCATCAGTAATTTTGTAAGCCATCAAAAACACCTCCATAGCTTTTACTGTATATTATTGTAACAACAAACCATATAAAAATCAAGTATAAAAATTACTTTAACAAAAATTTTATATTTAATTGTCACTTTTTGTCTTTTTTTTGCCGTTATTTATAACTTTAACATTGTCACGATGGGTTTTAAAGGGCATTAAATCACTATCAAGCGGTTTAACATAAAGATTACCCGTAATTAAATTAACATCAGTAACAATGCCTGTGCCATTTTCGGTTTTAACTGTTGAACCTACGTGTGGTGTAAACGAATTAAGATATTCATAAGCGTCCTGCTCGTATTTAAGGCAACACATAAGTCGACCGCAACTGCCCGAAATTTTGGTGGGATTAAGCGATAAACCCTGTTCTTTTGCCATTTTTATGGAAACGGGTTGAAAATCACTTAAAAATTGTTTGCAACAATAAGGTTGGCCGCAAATACCAATACCACCAAGCATTTTGGCCTCGTCCCTTACACCGATTTGCCTAAGTTCAATGCGAGTGTGGAATTTACTTGCTAAATCTTTTACAAGTTCTCTAAAATCAACGCGCCCGTCAGAAGTAAAAAAGAAAATAATTTTTGTGCCGTCGAAAGAATATTCAACCTCAACAAGTTTCATATCAAGCTTGTGTGAGTCAACAAGTTTTTCACAAACTTCAAACGCTTCTTGCTCTTTTTTCTTGTTTTCTTCTAATTTTTTTATATCTTTTTCGTTAGCGAAACGAAGCATTTTTTTAAGCGGTGATACTATTTTTTCTTCCTCCACCTCAAAGTTCGCTTCACTGACAACGCCAAATCCATTACCGTTTTGTGTTTCAACAATAACCTTGTCCCCTACCTTTACCTGATTAGAGTCGGGTGAAAAGTAATAAGAACGTCCGTTATCTTTAAATTTTACGGAAATAACCTCTGTCATTTGTTCCTCCAAAAAATTTGTATGGCCGTACAAACCATATTACTGAAAAATAAATTTAAATTTATATTTGTAAAAAGCGCCTGCTCAAAGCCGTAAATTTCATTATAAAATGCCAAAAGCGGTTTCGCAAATTGGCTTTTAGGGTCATTTTTAATTCTTTTTGTAATCTGCGTTTTAAGCGCCTTTAAAAAAACATCAACCTCAACCCTTTTTTTAGCAAAAGCATTAAGGGTTAAAAGCATATTATATTGGTCGTTTTTATAAAGAAAATCTAAAAACTCCACCGCCGCAAGTTCCGCCTTGCTACCGGCTTTTCCCTTTAAAATTGACAAAGCACGGCCAATGTTATTTTGCGCCTTTTCCAAAGCATCAGTTATTTCATCGGCGCTGTAATTTGTTTTTTCACTTAAATACTGAAACGCCGCCGAAAATTCAGGCGCATTAAGGTTTAACACCACACAGCGAGAAATTATCGTTTCTAAAAATGCCGCCTTGTTTTCGGCAATAAGTACAAACATAACGGCTTCGGGTGGTTCTTCAAGCACCTTTAACAGTGCATTTTGTGAACCCGAATTCATAGTGTCGGCTTTATCGATAATGAAAACCTTTTTGCCCGATTTATGCGGTTTTATAAACGCTTCTTGGCGAAGTTCACGAATTTGAGAAATTACAATGCTTTTTTTATCATCCTCGGGCGCTACTGTGCTTATATCGGGGTGGTTTTTCGAGTCCGCCAAGCGACAGTTGTCGCAAGCGTCACACGGCGCATCACTTTTAGCGCAAACAATGGCCTTTGCCAAATAATTTGCCAATGTATGTTTACCGACACCGCTATCTCCCAAAATAAGTATAGCGTGGGGGATGCGATTTTCTTTTATGAAATTTTTGACTGTAAGTGATATTTTTTCGTTTGAAATAAGCGGAAAAATCATACCACAAAGCCAACCTTTTTCATTGCTTTAAAGTAGGTTTTTCTGGCAACATATTCTGCCTTTTGGGCACCTTCTTTATAAAGCACTTCAAGGGCTTTTTTATCTTTAATAATTTCTTCATAAGAAGATTTAATTGGTGCCAAAGCATCCGCTACCGATTCACCGACAGCCATTTTAAAGTCGCCATAGCCCCTGCCTTCAAACTCTTTTTCGATTTCAGCCACAGTTTTGCCTGTAACAGCCGAATAAATAGTGATAAGGTTTGAAATGCCGGGTTGTTCGTCACTAAATTTAACCTGTCCCAAAGAATCGGTAACTGCACGTTTAAATTTTCGGATGATTGTGTCTTTATCATCCAAAATTGCAACCCACGAATTTAAGTTTTCATCAGATTTTGACATTTTCTTAAACGGGTCTTGAAGTGACATTACACGCGCACCTGTTTTTGCTATATAAGGTTCTGGCACGGTGAAAACATCACCATAAAGATTATTAAAACGAATTGCAATATCACGTGCTATTTCAAGGTGTTGCTTTTGGTCAGCACCAACGGGGACTAAATCAGGTTTATAAAGCAAAATATCGGCCGCCATAAGCACAGGGTAGGAGAAAAGACCAACATTAACATTGTTGGCATGTTTTAAAGATTTATCCTTAAACTGTGTCATGCGTGACATTTCGCCAAACTGTGTATTACAAGAAAGAAGCCAAGCAAGTTGCGCGTGTTGTGGCACGTGCGACTGAATAAACACGGTGTTTTTTTCGGGATCAAGACCAAGTGCCAACATAATAGCATAGGTAGAATAAATTTGTTGGCGAAGCTTTGCAGGGTCCTGTCTTACAGTAATTGCGTGTAAATCCGCTATCGCAAAGGTGCAGTCAAATTCATCCTGCATATTGACCCAATTTTTTAAAGCGCCAAGATAGTTACCGAGAGTTAGCATACCGCTTGGTTGGATGCAGCTAAGCACACGCTTTTTTTCGATATTTTGAGTGTTTTGACACATAATAATTCCGCCTTTGATACTTAATCTAAATAATTATAACATATCATAATTATTTTTACAAGTTTTAAGTTGAATAATGTGTATTATAATGATATAATAATATATATTAAATTTAAAAGGACGGCAAAAATGAACTTTTCACTAATGAAAACAACTGCACTTTTGCCACAAAAAGAAAAACGGCTTTCAACCTTTTTAATTGCACTTTTTACAGCCGCCTGTCTTTTTGTGCCATATATCATCACAAGCGAGGGATATTTCACCTTTTACGGTGATTTTAATGCCCAACAAATTCCGTTTTATATGCATTGTCACGAAATGGTAAAAAGCGGCAAGTTTTTTTGGGATTTCGGCACTGATTTGGGTGCAAACTTTATTGGCTCATACAGTTTTTACCTTTTAGGCAGTCCTTTCTTTTGGTTGACAATCCCATTCCCGACCGAAATTGTACCTTATCTTATCGGTCCGCTTTTAATATTAAAATTTGCCCTTTGTGCTTTAACGGCCTACCTTTATATCCGCCGTTTTACAAGAACTCCACAAGCGGCACAAATCGGCGCACTTTTATATGCCTTTTCGGGCTTTTCGGTTTATAATGTTTTCTTTAACCACTTTCACGAAGCGTTTATTGTTTTTCCGCTTCTTTTATTATCAGTCGAACTGTTCTTAACCGAAAACAAACGCTTTTTCTTTGCTTTAATGGTGGCACTTTGTGCTATCACAAACTATTTCTTCTTTTTCGGAATGGTTGTTTTTGTAATTATTTACTTCTTTGTAAGGGTATTTTCAAAAACAGTCAGCGTTTCCCCCGGCCGCTTTTTTGCTTTTGTTTTCGAGGCGGTTTTAGGACTTTTACTATCTGCAGTGCTGCTTTTACCATCAATCAGCGCCATAATCGCCAATTCAAGAATTTCCGACACGCTAATGGGCTGGAATGCCCTTATGTACGGTAAGGAACAAATTTACGGCAATATTTTGCAGTGCTTTTTCTTCCCGCCCGATATACCCGCCCGTCCTGTTTTCTTCCCAGGGGCTGAGGTTAAATGGTCATCCCTTGGCGGATGGTTGCCACTTTTCAGTATGACCGGCGTTTTTGTTTGGTTTTTCTCGAAAAAGAAAAACTGGCTTAAACGAATGATTGGCATTTGCATTTTTATGGCGCTTGTCCCCGTTTTAAACAGCGCTTTTTATGCTTTTAATTCTTCGTATTACGCCCGTTGGTTTTATATGCCAATTCTTTTAATGTGTCTTGTGACCGCAATCTTGACCGAAGACGCAAAAACTGACTGGGGCGACGGATATAAATGGACGCTTGGTATTACGGTTGCAGTTTCGCTTGTTATCGGCTTCTTCCCGCAAAAAAATGACGACGGTAAAATCATTTATGGTCTTTATTCCGAAAGCGAAACACTTGATTACACAGTACGCTATTGGGCAGCATGCGGTATTGCCATTGCAAGTCTTATAATTTTAGGCATACTTTTGCGTTTCGTTAAACGCAACCCCAAAGCGTTTTATCGTGCATCGGTTGCGCTTATTTGCGTTTTCACAATAATTTACGGCAATGTTTATGTCGTAACAGGACGGCTTCATTCACACGATGTAAAAGAAATGATGATAGATTCACTTATTGAGGGTGAAGTAACACTTGATGGTGACGCCGAAGACTTTAGAATTGACGTTTATGAAGGCGTTGACAACACGGGAATGTATCTCGGTTATTCAAGCATTAACTGCTTCCAGTCGGTTGTGCCCGCTTCTATTATGGAATTTTATGAGTATATCGGGGTTGAACGAAGCGTTGGCAGTCGCCCCGAAACCGATTATGTGGCATTAAGACCTTTCCTTTCAGTTAAATATCTCTTAAACCCAACAAGTCAAAAATCTTTTATTGATGAAAGCACTAACGAACCGCTTATGTACGGTTTTTCATACCTTAAAACCGACGGAAATTATTATGTATATCAAAACGATAATTATATACCCTATGGTTTTTCGTATGATTATTATTTGACAGAAGAATTTTTAGAGGATTATTCAAACCAAAACCGTGTTAATATGATGCTAAAAGGTATTCTGTTAACCGACGAGCAAATTAAAAAATACGGTCACTTGATGAAAGACATTGAAACCATTTATGACAATTATTTCGATAACGAAATAGGCACAACTCTATCTATTAGCGACGAAGATTTAAACTATGACTGCGAACAGTTAAAACAAACCGCTGCAACCGATTTTAAAACCGACAAAAACGGCTTTACAGCAACGGTAAGCCGTGACAAAGCAAATCTTGTGTTCTTTTCAATCCCCTATGAAAAGGGGTGGAGAGCCACTGTAAACGGCAAGCCTGTGGAAATTGAAAAGGTAAATGTTGGGTTTATGGCGGTTGAAGTGCCCGAGGGTGAAAGCGTTATCCGTTTTGATTTTGAAACCCCCGGTCTTATAACAGGTTTGGGAATAACCGTTTGTGCCGCGCTGATTCTTTTAATTTACCTTGTTATTTGGTTATTTATAAGCCGTAAAAACGCACCGCCGGTCGATTATCCCGAAGGTGACGAAATGCTTGAAAATTGGCTCGAGGCCGAACTAACAGAAAAAATTGAAGAAACAAGCAAAGCAAAAAAACCAAGCATTTTAGATGATATTCCCGGCACCGAAATGCCCGACCTTTCGGAAACTTTTACAGGCGGATTTATAATAAACACCGACTTTGAAGACAAGACCGAATAAAATTAAACACCACAAAAGCCAAACGCTTTTGTGGTGTTTTTTAGTTTAAGATAAAGTAATATCCTTATTATTTATAACGTTTTCAACATAATCGGCAATACGATTTACATCAATAGCATTTACCTTGCCAAGCATTTCGCCGTCAACGCTGAACTGATATTTTGTAGCACTAACACGGTAAAATTTAATCACAGCGGCTTTTCTGCCTTTTGCACTATAATTAAATCTAAGCTCATATTCCGGCTGTACATTAACATTTTCGATAACGAAATCACTTGCTTCAAGCGAAATACAATAACGGTAAAATGTTTTAAAATTATCGGCGTTAAGCTTTTTGCCATTATAATTTACAATGGTGTCTTCTTCGACCCCTTCGGTTTCATCAATCTTAATGTCGAAATTATATTCCTTACCTTTTGCGACAACATCAAAGCCGTTAAGCTCATCAATGCCGATAAAGCAAATCCAAGGTGAATAAAAACTTATAGTGTCACAATTAAACAAGTCAAGTGCCGTATCATCAACCTTTAAAATAAGCTCGCAACCTGTGTGCCAAACTGCATATCCGCCGTCTGCCTGCTTTTTAAATTTAAAGGAATATGAATAGTCCTTAAACTTTGCGGTTAACGCAATATCAGGTGAATTAAACCCTAATTTGCTAAGAGTTTGCTCAGAAGCATCAAGCGCATAAGCACCTGAAACTGCGATGCCGGTACTGTAAGGAGCTAATGCATATTCAACATTATTTGCGATACGGTCAACAGGTGAAGTAATAAGGAATGGCACTAATTCGGAAATATCGGGGTCATTATTTTCAGTAAACACAAGCCCGCTTCCAAAGTTTTTGCCTGTAAGAGTCAACTTATCGAAGGTCATAACCACACCATTTGACAAATAATCACTATATTTGTCGCCAAGTGTTATCGGTGTGATTGATTCAGCGTTTGCCAAATCTAATGCGGTAAAGGTGAGATTTGTATCAATTTCACCCGAAACAAGATAAATTTTATCTTGTGTGGAAAGTTTAACATACACACCGCTGTTATCGGGCGATTTGTCACCAATAAGCACCGAAAATGTGCTGTCATCACCTTTAACAACCTCTGCCTTTACTTGTGGATTTGAAAGGCCGCATTGTTCGGCGGTTTTGGAAGTAATTTCACGAAGCGCCGAAATGTTCAAAACATTGGCGGCAATTTCCGAAAGGGCAGTTTGTGAAATTACCACATCTTTATATTCGTTTAACGACCACGAATATACGTCCTCGCCATCGTCATCCTTTGAAGCAGTATTTTTTAAAACAAAAGTACCGTTTTTGTTTGTAAGGGTGACTTTTTTAATATCTTTTTCGGACATTTCCAAAACGGTAATTTTGGGAACAGCCGAATCAGTATCATTGTCCATTTTGGGAATAAGCTTTACAACTGCAAATACACCGCCAATTAAAACCGCCACCGCCAAAAGACCAGCAACAAGGTTTAATAAGCGCTTTTTGCCGTTACCCTTTTTCTCATCAGCAACAGTTTTGTGCAAAAGCGGGTCGGAAAAGATAGTAGAAAATTCCTCTTCCATTTCAGGGGTGTTTATATTTTGATTTTCGTCAAAATTATTCATTATGAGTTCTTTCTCCTAATATATACATATACGCCGGCGGTAATAATCAAAAGCGGTATAATACCGATAAATATAATAGATATTACATTTCGTGAGCTTTCGGTTACCGAAACGGCAAAGCTTTGGTTATCAATTGTTTTTGAAACAAAGGAAATGCCTGTTTTTTCAGCACCAACTGCGCGTTCAGCCACTTGGAAAGCAATATCCTTGTTTGAAATTGAAACCATTTCGCTATAATCGCCATAAATAAATTCAACACTGCTAAAGGCAAAAACATAATTTTCAATTAAGTCGTTATCCTCGTTATAGTCATAACGTTTTGCTTGCATAAGGGTTGAAAGAGACTCTTTTTTATACTTATCAGCACCGTTCCAGTTGTTTGGTGTGCCAACAGGTGCCGCAACAACCGAAGCAGGTGTTGCTATGATTGATGTGGTTGTAACCTTTCCTTTTTGGTCAAAGGCAGCTTTAATTGGCACATTATAACCCGTAATACACATGCTAATATTATTTAAAATTTCATCATCGGTCATTGGGTAAGAACCTAATACGATGGGTTCGTCAGGCATATGGTTTTGAGCGTCTGTTTCAAAAACAATACCTTCCCCTACTTCAATTCCCCACTGTGCAAGGAAAGAATAAAGGTTTTTAAGATATGGCGCTGCAGCATCTGCAAAAAAGACAAGACCCTTGTTATATTCACCGTCATTATCAAGGAATTTAGACAAAACATCCAATTCGCTTGCAATAAAATCGCTCGTAGGTGCAACAATGAAAACTGCGTCATATTCATCAGATAATCCGTTTATAATGGCGTCTGAAATTATTTCAACTTCATAATTGTTTGTTTTTAAAAGGTTTATATAAGAATCTGTGTAATTTTCCTTTGAATGACCGGTTAAAAACGCAACCTTAATATCATTCGAGCTTGTAGCATAAGCAATAGCGCTTGTAAGTGCGGTTTCAACATTATTACCGTTTATAGAATAATAATTCATACCGTAAGCTGCATAGGTTTCATCAAGTTCAAGTTCGTAAATATCTTGGAAGTTTACAATTTTATAACGTTCTTTATTTCCGTCATTGCAACTTACAATAATATCACCAAAGTTAAGCTTTTCTTTCGAATATTTTGAAGTTATTTCAGAAAAGCTTGCGTCTTGGGTGTCTAGATATTTAACCTTAATTTTTTTGTTATAGTTATTATAACGGTTAATAAGAGCAATAGTTTGATTATAATAAGGGCTGTAATCACCATCGATACCATAAATATCGGGCGCATAGCTTGACATATAGGTCAAATATTCATCTTCCTTAGCGCAAACCGAAATTGTAACTTCCTTATCAACACCCTTAATATATTCAATATTTTCAGCGCTGATAGAATTTTTCTTGTCTGTGGTCATATCAAATTCTAACGGGAGGCGTTCTGCCAAAACAGTAAGCAAAACATTTAAAACAATAATAGCAGCCATAACCGCAGCAGTAATTGCAACAGCATAACCGCCACGCTTAAAAAGGGCTTTATTCTTGATTTTTTTAGGAGATTTCTTAATCTTTAAATCTTTAATATTCATTTTTAAAAACCTCCTTTTAAGACCATCTTCTCTTTTCAAGTGAACGAACACTTAAGAAAAGGAAAGCGGCAGTAATACTTATAAAATAGAAAATATTGGGAATTGAGAAAACAGTTGTGCCAAAATTATTAAATGCGTTTACAAAGGCAATTTTTTCAACAGCGATTACTATCCAAGAAATTGAAACAGAAGAAACCAAACTTGAAGAATAAATAATTAAGATATTTATTACAAAGTTTAAAATTGCCGATACAACCGAACTTTCGGTCAAAGATGAAATAAACATACCGATAGCAATTAAGGTCGCGCCCAATAAAAGCGCACCAAAAAGCGCATAGAGATATGGCAAAATGCTTATTTCAACAAGCGACATTATAATTATTTGGAAAATAACTGTGGGCAAAAAGCCAAGCGCATAAACACAAAGTGCAGCCAAAAACTTGCCGAAAACAATACCGAAAATGGTAACAGGTGCAGTTAAAAGCGCCTGGTCGGTTTTTTGGCGACGTTCTTCACTCATAAGTCGCATTGTAAGAAGCGGAGTTACGAAAACAATAATAATGGCAAGTTCCATAATAATGCTTTCAACCGACGGATAACCCGCACCGTAATAAAGTGTGAAACGCCAACCTGAAAACAAATAAAAAGCAGTTAAAATGATGTATGCAACGGGGGTGGCGAAAAACGCCTTAAATTCTCTTTTAAAAATTGCAAGCATTATTCATTTTCCTCCTTTTCAGTGTCATTAAAGCCGAGTAAACGGCGGGCTTCTTCGAAATTGCCTGCCTCTTCAGTAAGGCGCAAGAATACTTGTTCCAACGAAATTTTGTTGCTTTGAAGCGACAAAAGTGTTTTTCCGCGTGAAGAAATACGTTCGAATACCTCTGCCCTGATGTCGCAATTATCGTGCGGTTCAATCAAAAAGTCATAACTGTTTGGTTCTTTACAACCCATAGAAGTAACCGATTTAACACCCTTAACGGTTGAAAGAGTTTCAAGCATATCCTTTTCATTGCAGATAATTCTTGCAACAAGCGATTTATCGTTTGAAAGGCGGTCAGAAAGGGTTTCAGGTGTATCATCAGCAATGATTTGACCTTTGTTTATAATAATAACGCGTTTGCACACCGCCTGAATTTCAGACAAAATGTGTGACGACAAAATAATTGTGTGGTTTTTACCAAGACGCGCAATTAAATTTCTGATTTCAATAATCTGCTTTGGGTCAAGACCAACGGTGGGCTCGTCCAAAATAAGTACATCGGGGTTGCCGATAAGTGCACCAGCAAAGCCAACACGTTGACGATAACCTTTTGAAAGGTTTTTAATAAGGCGGTTTGCAACATGGTCAATTTTAACCAGCTTCATAACCTCATTAATATGGGCTTTTTTGGGGAACTTAACTTTTTTAAGGTCGAATATAAAGTTAAGATATTCGCTTACCTTCATATCAATGTAAAGAGGGGGAATTTCGGGCAAATAGCCGATACGCTTTTTAACCTCTTCAGGATATTCCATAACATCAAAACCGTCAATTTTAACCTCACCCTGTGTTAAGGAAAGATAACCTGTTAAAATGTTCATAATAGTTGATTTGCCGGCGCCGTTTGGACCCAAGAAGCCCACAACCTCACCCTTTTCAACGCTAAATGATACATCATTTACCGCAAGGTGATTGCCGTATCTTTTACTAAGTCCGGAAACTTCAATCATAAGTTTACCTCCGTGAAAAAATTATTCATATTATTATAACATATTAACATACTTTTTGGCAATAGTTATTAACTAAATATTAAGTTTATATTTTATAATATAAAAAACAAGCCCTGCAAAATGCAGAGCTTGTAAAAAACGAAATAATAATTAACGTTTTGAGAATTGGGGTGCACGACGTGCGCCTTTGAGACCGTATTTCTTTCTTTCCTTCATACGTGGGTCACGAGTAAGGAAGCCGGCCTTTTTAAGTTCGGGGCGAAGTTCAGCATCGAACTGTAAAAGAGCACGAGAAATACCGTGACGGATAGCACCGGCTTGACCGGTAACACCGCCGCCTGCAACGCGGCAGATAATATCGAACTTGTCAGCGGTGTTGGTAAGAGCCAATGGCTGACGAACGATAAGCTTTAAGGTTTCAAGACCAAAATAATCGTCAATTTCTCTGTCATTGATGATGATTTTGCCTGTACCGTTGTAAACGCGAACACGGGCTACAGAACTTTTTCTTCTGCCTGTGCCGTAAAAATATGATTTTGCTTCAAACATAGTTTAAGTTCCGTCCCTTCTTAAAATTCGTAAACTTCGGGTTTTTGAGCAACCTGAGCATATTCAGTGCCGCTGTAAACGTGAAGTCTGGTGAGGGCCTTGCGGCCGATGGTTGTATCGGGCACCATACCTTTAACTGCAAGTTCCATTGCGAGTTCAGGACGAGTAGCCATTAAAGTAGCGTATTTAACTTCCTTTAAGCCACCGATGTAACCGGTATGACGACGATAGAATTTCTTTTGTAATTTGTTACCTGTTAAAACTGCCTTATCAGCGTTGATAACAACAACGAAATCACCGCAATCTACGTGGGGGGTGAATTCGGGCTTTAACTTACCGCGAAGTAAGTCAGCAACACGAGCAGCAGTGCGGCCGAGAGGACGGTTAGCTGCGTCGATGATGTACCATTTACGCTGAATTTCAGCTGGCTTTGCCATAAATGTTGACATACTAAAAAACCTCCAAAAATTTCGTGTTTACGCGGCGATTACACCGCGTCAGCTTGACTATAATACCACACTAAAATTTTATTGTCAACACATTTTTTGAAAATTTTCAATTTATTATGATATTACTCTTGTTTTCTCTTGTTTTCTCTTATTTTCTCTTGTTTTCTAATGTGCTATTTTATGTTTTTTGGTTTTTAAATGTTGCATTTATAGTTAAAAATTGGTATACTATTACCGCAATTTAAAAAGTTTTAAGGAGATATAATGAACAAACTAAAAGCTTCGCTTTCGCTTTTTTTAACAATGTTTAAAATTGGGCTTTTCACCTTTGGCGGCGGTTATGCCATGCTTGCCCTTTTAGAAAACGAATTTGTTGAAAAAAAGGGTTGGCTTTCAAAAGAGGAATTTTTAAATATGCTTGCCATTGCCGAATCTACCCCCGGTCCTATCGCAATAAACTCGGCAACCTTTATTGGCTATAAAACCGCAGGTGTTATGGGCAGCGCTTTTGCAACGCTGGGTGTGTGTCTGCCCTCTTTCATTATTATATATACCATTTCCCTTTTCTTCGATGCGTTTTTAAAATTCAAGGTTGTAGAGTATGCATTTTTAGGCATTCGTGCCTGTGTGGTTTATCTTATTGC
>JAZSNW010000055.1:0-3861 GCA_045536615.1 Acutalibacteraceae bacterium
GCAGCTTGTCCGCTTGAAAAAGCAAAACCCTTAATGCCGCCTTCCAAAATGGCCATTGTGCGTTCAAGTTCTTGTCTTGTGGGGTTTTCAAGACGGCTGTAATCAAAGCCGGTTGAATTGCCAAGCTCGGGATGGCGGAAAGTAACCGACTGAAAAATCGGCATACTTACAGCACCTGTAATTGGCTCGGTACCAAGTGCGCCGTGAACCGCTTTAGATTCAAAATGCAAATTTTCCTTTGTGCTGAAATCTTTATAATTACTGAAATTTTTCAAAGATTTAATCCTCCCGAAAAATGATATTTTATGTCACATTATATTTTATCAAAACCTTGATATAAAGTCAAGATATACAAGTTTATTATTGGTGATATTAAAATTATATATACAAGTAAACTATAATTTGAACACAAAAAAACTGCAGTTTCGCAACCGCAGTTTTTAAAATTTATCTTTCTTTACCCATAAAGAAAATTGCAAGAGTGTTTGGTCCTGAATGAGAAACAATTACAGGGTCAAGGCAGTTTATAACAACATCCTTAACGCCATAGCGGGTTTTAACTGCCGCTGCAATAAATTTTGCGTCCTCCTTACAGTCGCCGTGAACAATGAAAATTGTTTGGTCTTTAATATTTTCACCCTTTTCTTCAAGTGAATTTATTAAATGCTCGATAGATGCTTTTCTGCCGCGTGCCTTACCTGTAACATAAAGCTTGCCGTCGTTTGCAACATGCATAAGGGGTTTTATTGCCAAAACAGTGCCCACAACTGCGCCCGCACCCGAAAGGCGACCGCCGCGCTTTAAAAAGTACAAATCATCAAGGGTGAAAATATGCACCAAATTAAGTTTGTTTTCTTCAACCCACTGTGCAATTTCTTCCATAGTTTTGCCTTGGTTTTTAAGTTCTACCGCATAGTGTACCAAAAGGCCTTGACCCATTGATGCCGCAAGGGTATCAACAACAATGATTTTTCTGTCGGGAAATTCTTCCTTATAATCTTCGGCGGCGGTTACAATATTTTGGTATGTACCCGAAAGACCCGAAGAAAAAGCAAGAACAAGCACATCTTCGCCTTGTTGTAAAAGTGGGATTATAACACGGTCACATTCATCGCGGCCAACAAGTGAAGTTGTTATCTTACCCTTTTCACGCAAGAATTTATATGCATCACTAAAATCGGGGTTTTGACCTTTCACATAACTGTCGTAACTATTATCGTTCATATGATATTGAAGTGAGATAATTTCAACACTATATTTTTCGATAAGCTCACCTGTTAAGTTGGCACAAGAATCTGTAACAATTTTAAAACTCATTTGCAAAATGCCTCCAAAAAACATGATACCAAGATTATAGCCATATTCGTGGAAATAATACAACCTACTGACAGTTTTTACCTCTCTAATAATAAAAACACGGCAGTAGAATTTTAAAAATATAACTCTACTGCCGCGAGAATTTGCTTATTTAAGGGTTTTATTTAGTATGTAATTAAACGCTTTGGTGATTGGGATATATAAAATTGCGGTTAAAACAACATTTCCGACGCAATGCGGAATATCAAACCCAACAAATCCGCTTATTATATTGGCAACGCCCATTGAAAACCCGCCCATTATAAAATAAGGGATTGAACATAGCACGCCGAAAAGTATACCAAAAATACCCGAAACAACAGTATACAAAAACACATTATCAATTTTCCTTAAAGGAAGAACAATAAGCACTAATATTGCCCAAACATAAAGATAATTTATTGACCATATATGAAAACCATAGGTCATAATTTCTAAAAAAGCAAAAATATAAACCGATATTAAAGACTTAAAGCCAAACCGCCGAGCAACTATTATAATTAAAAAACTGACTAATTCAATATTAGTCAAGGGCGCCATTATAACCTGTGAGACATACATTAAAACGCCCATTAAAACAAGTATTAAAAGCTCGACTAATTTAAGCCGGCGTGTTTGTGATTTCAAATTTATCACCATCTGCTATTTTTAAATCGTTTGCACCAACCATTACGGTTTCGCCACCCTTTGTAAAGGACCACCAGCTTTTATCAAGGGTATAATCCGCACGAACACCGTCGATATGGCTGTAAAATCCAGATTTATATTCGCTTTCTTTAACCAAGCCCTGCTCGAAAAGTGCATCACCAAGCGTTTTCTTATCGGTTTCGATATTAAACACCTTTTCAGTTTTGTCCTTTGCAACCACCGTTACTGTAATGGTGATTGTTTTACTCTCCACACTGCCCGATAAATTATCGGAATTTGTGTCAGCACTTTGGCAGGCAGCAAGGGTGAATACTGCCATTAAAACCGCAAGGGTAAGTGCCAAGATTTTCTTTAAAATTCTTTTGTTTTTCAAAATAAAAAACTCCTTTTGTATTGTTGTCAAAACAAGGTCAATACAAAAGGAGATATAAGTACAAAAAGTGCGCCACAATACAAGGCCACTTAAGCACAATACACCGTCAATTACTCGTGACACATTTGTATTAACTGCCAAAAGCCCGTATTCCGACTTATTGCGCGGGTGTTTCGGGTTGCCCTATCCTTTCGCCTTCCCACCTTGCGGCAGTGACATATTGAAAGGATTTAACGCAAATTACGGCGACGAGTTCGCAGGGGATTTTCACCCCTATTCCGGTTTAAGAAAGGTATAACCTTTTCACTTTTGGGTTTGCTTTGCCTTTGAATTTTAGCATTTTAAAATGACATTGTCAAGTTATTCCGAAAATAGTGCTTCCCATTCATCCATTGTATAAAGCAGTTCTTCTTGAAGTTCGCTTTGGCGGGTGTTAAGTTCGGAAAGCTTTACATAGTTTGATATGTTTTCTTCCTTTAAAAGTTCGGCTTCAATTAAACCAAGTTCTTCTTCAAGCTTTGCAATTTTTTCTTCGCACTTTTTAATGGCTTTTTCTTTTTTTGCCTTTTCTTTTAAAGGGGTTGTATATGCTTTCTTTTCTTTTGGTTTTTGTAAAGCATCACTTACAACCGGCTTTGCAATTTTTTGCTTTTCAAGGTATTGCTGATAGCCATAACCATAAAATTCAACGCCGTTTTCGGTGAAATTTAAAAGCGAATTTGAAATTTCTTTAATAAAATAACGGTCGTGCGACACAAACAAAAGGGTGCCTTCAAAATTTTTAAGCATTTCTTCAAGTGCTTCTTTTGATGCAATATCCATGTGGTTTGTCGGTTCGTCCAAAATTAAGAAATTGGGACGTTTGTTAAAAATTTTACAAAGTGCCAAGCGAACACGTTCCCCGCCCGACAACATATCAACAGTTTTAAAAACTTCTTCACCCGTAAACAAAAACGCACCCAAAGCGCAACGCGCTTCAAAAGGTGTTAAACTTGGATATGCTTTTAAAAAATCATTAAGCACAGTGTCTTTTGAAGAATATTGCGCCATTTGTTGGTCGAAATAACCTATTTGCACCCTTGGACCAAATTTAACTTCACCACCGTGGCTTTTAATTTCGCCCACAAGCGTTTTAATAAATGTTGACTTGCCAAGCCCGTTGCCACCGATAATGCCAACCTTTTCACCACGCTTCATTTCAAGTGAAACGGTTGATAAAACGCTGTCATATCCAATTTTTAAATCTTTTACCGAAAGCACATCTTTAACCCCAATATCATTTGGCGTTAAATCAAAATGGAACACCGAAAGGTCTTCTCTTTCGGGGGCATCGATAATTTCCATTCGTTCAAGTTCTTTAATCTTTGACTGCGCCATTGCCGCCTTGGTGGCTTTATAGCGAAAACGCTCTGCCGTGGCAGTGATGCACGCAAGTCGGAGGCCAAGCGGTCTTAGGAAGACAAACCAAATGATCAACTCCTTGG
>JAZSNW010000033.1:0-11718 GCA_045536615.1 Acutalibacteraceae bacterium
TAATAAAATTACTGTTTCTTTTAGCGGATTCGGGACTTTCAACCGAAATATAACCGCCGCAGCATTCGTTTCTTTTTGCATACACTACTGCATCAGCGCCGAGAGCCCTGATAAATTCCTCGATAATAGTGGGGTTTTCAGGGTCGTCCATACGCATTACACTGTTTGGACGCAACAAAAGACAACCATAATATGCCGCAATTTTTTTGCCTTTAAGAGAGTTTTGCACTTTTTCTTTAAGAACATCAAAACCAATGACATCGCGCAACAACTCAAGATAATGATAAACTTCGGTTTCGCCGTTATATCTGCCGTCAGCGGCCATATATCTATTAACCTTGTCAGCAAACTGTGAATTGGTTTGCATTGCATAATTAGTTTGTTTTATAACATTATGACAAGCGGAGCAAACCGTTACTAATGGCTGTTCCTTCTCGCCTGCATACTTCAATGCGCGAACCGACGAAAGCTTTGTTGCAACCTCGTCATTTGCGGTTGTAAAAACACCGCCGCAGCATTGCCAGTTTTCAATTTCTTCCAAAGTAACACCCAAGGCTTCAGCCGACTTGTATGCGTACATATCAAGGTCCTTGGCCTTATTCTTTAAGGTGCAACCGGGGAAATAACTAACCTTCATCAAATTACCTCCGACTTATGCCATCTCTTCAGGATGGAAAACCTCATCAAATTTTTCAGCGGTCAAGAAGCCAAGCTCTACACAGGCCTCTTTAAGTGAAATATTATCTTTAAATGCTTTTTTAGCAGTTTTTGCCGCATTTTCATAACCGATATATGGGTTAAGCGCAGTAACCAGCATTAAAGAATTGTGCAAATTATGATGCATTTTTTCTTTGTTTGCCTTAATACCAACAGCACAGTTCTTATTGAATGAAACAATAGCTTCAGCCAAAAGGCGAGCCGACTGCAAGAAGTTGTAAATACAAACAAACATAAATACATTAAGCTCGAAATTGCCTTGAGATGCTGCCATTGTAACAGCAACATCGTTACCCATTACCTGAACAGCAACCATTGTTACTGCCTCGCACTGGGTTGGGTTAACCTTGCCGGGCATAATTGACGAGCCGGGTTCATTTTCAGGAATAAAAATTTCACCAAGACCGTCGCGTGGACCGGATGCCAACCAACGAACGTCGTTTGCAATCTTCATCATATCGCAAGCAAGTGCTTTGATAGCACCGTGTGCAAATACAAGTTCATCTTTAGAAGTTAAAGCGTGGAACTTGTTACTTGCGGTAACAAACTTCTTACCTGTAATTTTTGTAACTTCTTCAGCAACGCCTGTATCAAATCCCTTGGGAGCATTAAGGCCTGTACCAACTGCAGTACCACCCAAAGCCAATTCGCGAAGCGGGTCGATAGAACGCTTAATAAGTTCAACATCTTTTTCAAGACTTGAACGCCAACCGCTGATTTCTTGGCTAAACTTAATGGGTGTAGCATCTTGAAGGTGTGTTCTACCGCTCTTTACAATGCCTTCATTTTCTTCTTCAAGGCGTTTGAGGGTGGCAATTAACTCTTCAACTGCGGGAATAAGTTTATCCTCCAAAATCAAAACAGCCGAAATATGCATAGCTGTGGGGAATGTATCATTAGAAGACTGACTCATATTAGAGTCATCATTCGGGTGAAGCAAAGTTTTGCCAAGAATTTGGTTGCCGCGGTTAGCGATAACCTCGTTCGAGTTCATATTAGATTGTGTACCCGAACCGGTCTGCCATACAACAAGCGGGAAATGGTCGTTAAGTTTTCCTGCCATAACCTCGTCACAAGCTGCCATAATAGCCGTGAGCTTTTCGTCGGTCATTTTTTCGGGGCGCAATTTGTTGTTGGTTATAGCAGCAGCTTTTTTAAGCACACCGAAAGCGTGAATAATTTCTTTAGGCATTGTTTCAATACCAACACCAATTTCAAAGTTTTCGTGGCTTCTTTGTGTTTGAGCTGCCCAAAGGCGATCGGCAGGAACCTTCATCTCGCCCATCGAGTCATGTTCAATACGATATTCCATCTTTTATACCTCTTTCCTCAATTAAATATCTAAGCTGCTAATTAAATCCTTCAATACCTTTGCGCTGTTGTGAAGGGCTTCTAATTCTTTATCGTTAAGGGGAAGCATAATTTTAGCGTGCGCGCCCTTATCGCCAACAACGTTAAGAAGACTTAAGCATACGTCATCGATACCGTATTCACCGTTTAACATTGTAGAAACAGTAAGTGTTGTATCAATACCACTTAAAATACATTTACAAATGTGGCATACCGAAATAGAAACGGCATAGAAGGTTGCACCCTTGCGTTGAATAATTCTAGCACCTGATTTACGCATATATTCTTCTGCTTCATTTAAAACAAATTCGGGATAATCTTCCTTTGTTTGAATTGCATCCTTAAAGGTTTCTATCGGAACGTTTGAAATATTTGCAAGTGACCACGGAACAAATGAGCTATCGCCATGTTCACCAAGCACGTAAGCGTGTACGTTCTTTTGGTTAATAGAATAATATTCCGAAATTCTTGAACGAAGTCTTGCAGTATCCAACACAGTACCCGAACCGATAACTCTTTCTTGGGGCAAACCTGTGTGCTTTAAGAAAACATAAGTCAAAACGTCAACAGGGTTACTTACAATAACGTATGTAGCGTTGGGAGCAACAGGCACAATTTTATCAGCAATGCTTTTGATTATATCTACGTTTGCTTGTGCAAGGTCAAGTCTCGATTGGCCGGGCTTTCTTGCCATACCGGAAGTAATAACAACAATGTCAGAACCTTCAGCATCTGCATAAGAACCTGCATAAACTGATGTAGGGCTGCAGAAAGAAACGCCTTGTCTAATATCAAGTGCTTCACCAAGTGATTTTTCTTCGTTAAGGTCTATCATAACAATTTCAGATGCGATACCCATAATAGTAAGTGTATACGCAATTGTAGAGCCAACGTTACCAGAACCGATTACAGTAATTTTATTCATTTTATTTTCTCCTCTGTTTTACTTCTGTTTTACTTATTTTAACACAGCCACAGCGTCGCTGATTGTTTTTTCTAATGCCTCTCTGCCATATTTGTCAACTTCAGATTTGTTCTTTTCACCATGTGTAAGGCATCCTGCACCGCCGATGCAACCGCCCACACAAGCCATGCCTTCAATAAAGTTAGCGTCAAGAACATTCTTGCTTTTTTTAAGAAGTGCGACACGGCACTCCTCAATTCCGTCACAAGAAACCGCCTTTAAATCAAAGTCAATATTTTGCTCTTTAAGGCCTTGCTTAACCGCATCTGTAAGACCACCGCTGCGAGCAAAAATTCTGCCAAAATATGATGCGTTTTCAAGCACATCTTCTGAAAGAGTTGTAATATCTATATCCTTGCTGTCGAAAAGTGCTTGAAGTTCTTCAAAAGTCATAACCGAATCAACATGCGGTTTAACGCTTTCAAGCTTTGCTTCCGCCTTTTTAGCAGTGCAAGGGCCAATGAATACAACCTTTGCGTCTTTATCAGTACTCTTAATATATTTTGCAAGCGTTGCCATAGGCGATAGATTATGCGACACGAAAGGCATCATATCTGGAAATGCTGACTCAATATACTGCACAAATGCAGGACAGCAAGAGCTTGTTAAAAAGCCCTTTTCAGCAAGTTCTTTCGATTCTGCCTGTGCCACCATATCCGCACCGAGAGCCGCCTCGATTACAGTAAAGAACCCAAGTTCTTTAAGACCGGTAATAACCTGCCCCCATTTTGCATAAACAAACTGGGTAGAAATTGAAGGCGCTACCATAGCGTAAACCTTGTATTTTTTGTTGTTTTCGCTTTTTTTAATGATATCAATAACATCTAAAATATAAGATTTATCGGTTATTGCACCAAATGGACATTGATATACACAAGCGCCGCACTGAATACATTTTTCATTGTCAATTGCTGCAGCGTTATTGTCTTTAATAGAAATTGCCTTTACCTTACAAGCAATTTGGCAGGGACGCTTGCGATTGATAATTGCGGCATAAGGGCAAACCTTTGCACAAAGACCGCATTCAACACATTTTGATTTATCAATATGCGCCACATGGTTGTGGTCAAAGGAGATTGCTCCTCTTTTACAAACATCTTCACAACGGTGTGCCAAACAGCCGCGGCAAGAGGCAGTAACCTCATAACCTGCCGCAGGGCATTCGTCACAAGCAATGTCGATAACCTCAACAACATTTGGGTTCTCTTTATTGCCACCCATTGCAATTTTAACGCGTTTGCCTAAAATTGCGCGTTCCTTATAAACACAGCAACGCATTGTTGGTGTTTTACCGGGTACAATCATTTCGGGAATGTTCAGCACATTATCAAGCAATGTGTCATTCCAAGCATGTCGTGCAACCTCTCGAAGTACCTTATACTTTAAATACTGTACCTTGGTATCAAACTTTCTTATTCCCATTAAATTCTCCCAAACTTTATATATTACCCTTCAATATCAACATTTCTATAAGAATAGCCCAAGCGATTTCTTAAATGAGCCAAAGATAGTGCTAAATTTTCGTTTTGAAGCAGAACACCATCAGGCACCTGCAATTTACAGGGGGCAAAATTCCAAATAGCTGTTATTCCGCTTTTTACCATTTGGTCGCACACCTGTTGGGCCGAGCCCTCGCCCACCGTTATAATCCCAAGTCGAATTTCGTGTTCTTTGCAAAAACTATCAAACTGATTCAGTGGTAAAATAACAGTTTCGGCATCGGGATTTAATACTTTATCATTTGAATCAAAGGCCGCGGTAATTTTAACACCAAAATGCTGAAACCCATCATATTGCAAAAGTGCTCTTCCAAGTCTTCCCGCGCCGACTAGCACAGCAAAGGTTAATTTGTTATAACCAAGGCAGTCTTCAAGTTGCTGTATAAGCACCTCGGTTTCGTAGCCAATACGCGGTCTTCCGGCACCGCTTATCATTGCTAAATCTTTTCTTACTTGAACTTCGCCAAGTTTTAATTCCTTTGAAATGGTTGTGGCCGATATAAAAGGAACATTTTCGAGAGATAACTCTTTAAGAAAATTAAGATATCTTGGTACTCGACCCAAGGTAGCTTTTGATATAGAAACCTTTTCCATTTATCTGCCTCCCCATATTCGCTTGAACCCGCATTATTATTAGGTTTGTAAAATCTATATCGATATTATCGATATTAAGGGTATCGATTTATAAGACCGCAAATACCCATAATACTTTCATTTTACTCATTATATCATTTAGCCCCTATAAAATCAATAGTTGTAAGGTGATATTTTTACAAAATTCGATTATTTAATTAAAATATACAAAACCTTATAAAAATAAAAAAATAATTGCCACAAAAGTGACAATTATTTTTTTAAATACTTTAGCAAAACGCTTCTAAATTTTTATTATAAATCATTGTGCGGGTAACTTCATAATAAATCGGCTCAACACCGCAAAATTCAAAAAATGCGGTCATTACAAGCGACGGGTTAAGATTATTCTCATTTCCCGCTGACAAAATTAAGGTTAATTTGTTATCCTTAATTTCCGCCTTTTTAATAAGAGGGGCGATATCTATATCCTTTACTCCACCCTTTTTAGTCTTTTTAGCGCAAATTATTGACTCTTGTGCTAAAAACTCATTCAACTTTTCGGTGTTAATTTCATCGAAAAGCAATTCAAATTCAGCAAAGGCAATTTCCTTTGTGTGCATTACCGATTCAGTCGCTTTTAAAAAGTGAATGTCAGGGGTTGAAACCGCATTTAAATCATCTATAAGCTGTGAAAGTGAATAACTGTCGTCGGTTATTTTAACATCCACAACCTCATAAAGTCCTACATAGCCAAGAGATAACGGCACCGCAAAATTCATATACGCATGTTGGTTAAAGCCCTCGGTAAACCAAACGGGAATTTTTGCTTTCGCAATAAGGCGGGACATAAAGCGGTTCATATCAAGGTGGGAAACAAATTTCATTCTGCCCTTTTTTTCGTAAAAAATTCTAACGTTTCTCATAGCAGACACCCTCCCCATAGCAATTTGCCCCACAAGCCGAGCACTTTTCACGGCAGTTGGGTGTGGTTTTGCCTAATATGGCAGTTTTATGCTCACGCACCAAAAATTCCTTTGAAACGGCATAATCAAGGTGGTCCCAAGGGTTAATTTCATCATAGTTGCGAAGTCGACCCGAATAAAAATCGGGATTTATACCACATTCCTCAAATGCCTCGTTCCACTTATCCAAATCAAAGCATTCGTTCCAGCTGTCAAATTTGCAACCCTTTTTAAATGCAGTATAAAGCACATCGCAAAGTCGGCGGTCACCCTTGGCAAAGGCGCCTTCTAAAAAGCTGGTTGAAGAATCGTGCATGCTTAAATCGATTTTGCGTGTGGTAATGCAACTTTTCAAAAATGCTTGTTTTCTTTCCATTTCGGCTTTGCTGATTTGTGGCTCGAATTGGAAAGGAGTAAAGGGTTTCGGCACAAAAACTGCAACGCTCATTGAAACTGAAACCGACTTGCCCTTTGGTCTGTTTGGCATCCTATAATACATATCAACGATTTTTTGGCCCAAATCGGCAATACCTTTTAAATCCTCATCCGTTTCAGTGGGAAGTCCCATCATAAAGTAAAGTTTTACTGCGGTATGGCCACCCTCGAAAGCGATTTTACAGGTGGATAAAATTTCCTCTTCGGTGACATTTTTATTTATAACATCACGAAGTCGCTGTGTACCCGCTTCGGGCGCAAAGGTAAGACCGCTTTTTCTTATATGACTGATTTTTTGCAAAAGTTCTTCAGAAAAATTGTCAATTCTAAGTGACGGCAAAGCCAAGCTTATGTGGTTTTGCTGTGTCCAGTCAAGCATTTCGTTTAAAAGCGGTTCTAATTCGGTATAGTCGCTACTGCTGAGCGACGAAATTGAAATTTCATCATAGCCGGTGTTTTCGCAAAGGCATTTTGCCTGACGGTTTATAACCTCGGCCGATTTTTCACGAACAGGGCGGTAAATAAAGCCCGCCTGACAAAAACGGCAACCACGAATACAGCCCCTAAAAATTTCTTGAACTGCTCTGTCGTGCACAATTTGAATAAACGGCACAACAAAATTTTCGGGGTAAAATGCAGTATTTAAATCCTTAATAATGCGCTTTTTAACGGTTTTTGGTGCACCGTTTTGGGCAGAAATTTCCTTAATTGTGCCGTCAGCATTATAAGCAATATCATAAAGTGACGGTACATAAACACCCTCAATTTTAGCGGCTTCACGCAAAAATTCCGCCTTACTGCTGCCCATTTTCTTGTGCTTTTTATAAAGGTCAATAACTTCTAAATCCACCTCTTCACCTTCACCTAAAAAGAACAAATCAACAAAGTCAGCAAGTGGCTCGGGGTTGCAAGCACAAGGCCCGCCCGCCACAACCAAGGGAGATAAGTCCTTGCGGTCGGCACTTTTTAAAGGCACGCCTGCAAGGTCTAACATATTAAGCACATTTGTATATGACATTTCGTACTGTAAAGTAAAGCCGATAAAGTCAAAATCTTTAATTGGGTCACGGCTTTCAAGTGCAAAAAGCGGTATGTTGTTTTGGCGCATAACCTCTTCAAAATCGAGCCAAGGGGCAAACACGCGCTCGCACCAAATGTCATCCCTCTCATTAAATTGAGAATAGAGTATTTTCATACCCAAATGCGACATACCAATTTCATAAGTATCGGGAAAACAAAAGGCAAAACGCACATCAACACTATGCTTGTCTTTTATAACGCTGTTAATTTCGCCACCCGAATAACGACCGGGTTTTTGCACCGATAATAACAGTCTTTCAAATTCCTTATTATTCATTAAATCTTCTCCAAAAAAATTATACATATATAATACTATATATTAGCTGTTCTTTCAACCTTAATTTCAAGTTTTCATTAAACCCATTATTAAAAGATAAACGCCCACAATATAAATTGAAATATTTAATTTATAACGAAAAGTTAAAGTCACCGCAATAAAAATTACTGCTACCGCTAATGAAAGGGTGATGATTTTCATAATAACCGCCGCTTTGTTTGGTCCTTTATATTTACAAAGCACCGCGTGTAAAATTGTACCGCCATCAAGTCCCTTTACGGGAAGTAAATTAAACGCACCATATATTAAATTTAAAACCGCATAATAAAGTACCGATATTTTGCCAAATGCCGCATAATTAAAATAAAGGCACAAACAAAGCAAAAGATTTGCCGCAGGACCTGCCGCTGCTATTAAAATATCGTTTTTATACTGAAACGAAAATTTACTGTTTATTTGAATTGATGCGGGGATAAGCCGCACAGATTTAGGCGCACAATCAAGCACCCACATTGTAAAAAGGTGGGCAAGTTCGTGCACCATAACCGCAAAAAGAGATGGTAACATAAGGCCTGTACGGTCGGTAGCAAGCATTAAGGTTATAGCCGCCATAAAGAAAAAAGATATGTAAATTTGTGTGCCGAAAACCTTAAATTTCACCCTTTAACACCTCGTTTATATCCGTATCAGACAAAATATTTTCAAAATAAAAATTTTTTACATTTTCAAAAGATTTTTTAAAACATATTTTTACAGTTAAAAGGGTTAATATTATAAGCAAAACAGCGATACATTGGGTAATTATCAATTTTATATACAAGTCCCAAAACTTCATTTTCAATTCTCCTTGTGAATTAGGAAATTATATGTTATACTATTATAAGTATAGAATTTTTGGGGGTGAAATTATGCCTTTTTTACCAATAACTAAAAAAGAAATGACCGATTATGGCTGGCAACAGCCCGATTTTATTATTGTAACGGGTGACGCTTATGTCGACCATCCGTCCTTTGGTACGGCTATAATTTCACGCGTTTTAGAACACAACGGATATAAAGTGTGCATTATTCCCCAACCAAGAAGCGAAAGCGATTACACCCGTTTTGGTGCGCCGCGACTTGCCTTTTTGGTTAATGGCGGTAATATTGATTCTATGGTTGCACATTACACCGCCGCCAAAAAACGCCGCAGTGACGACAGTTATACCCCCGGCGGAAAAGCAGGGGCGCGCCCCGACCGTGCAACTATTGTTTACTGCAAAAAAATTCGTGAAATTTATGGCGATGTTGCCATTGCAATAGGTGGTGTCGAAGCATCGCTTCGCCGTTTTGCCCATTATGATTATTGGGATGATTGTGTGCGCCCCTCGATTTTAATTGATTCAACCGCTGACCTTTTAATGTATGGTATGGGTGAAAAGCATATTGTCGAAATTGCAAACCGCCTAAACAGCGGTGAAAAAATTGGCGACCTTAAAGACATTTTAGGCACCTGCTATAAGGTTAAAACTTGTGATTTTTCCCACATTTCAAAAAGTCGTGAATGCCCGTCATTTGAAATGGTGAAAGAAAACACCGAAAATGGCAAAAAGCAATATGCAATTTCTTGCAAAATTCAGCAAGACGAAATGGATGCGGTAAGGGGCAAAACCCTTATTCAAAAACACGGGGATTATATTTTGGTACAAAACCCACCAATGCCACCCTTAAACGAAGTGGAGATGGACGAGGTTTACTCCCTCCCCTTTATGCGTACATATCACCCGTCTTATGAAAAGCAGGGCGGTGTACCCGCTATAAGCGAGGTTAAATTTTCAATTATTCATAACCGCGGATGCTTTGGCAACTGCAACTTCTGTGCACTTGCCTTTCACCAAGGCAGAGTGGTAACCTCACGAAGTCATAAATCGGTTATAAACGAAGCCAAAAAAATCACTCAAATGGATGATTTTAAAGGATATATTCACGATGTTGGCGGCCCAACCGCAAACTTTAGAAAGCCCGCTTGTAAAGGTCAGCTAAAAAAGGGCGCTTGTGCCGACAAAAAGTGTTTGGCCCCCACAATGTGCCCCGCAGTCGAGGTTGACCATAGCGATTATTTGGAACTTCTTCGTCAACTTCGCCGTTTGCCAAAGGTTAAAAAGGTGTTTATTCGTTCGGGCATTAGGTTTGATTACCTTGTTGCCGACCAAAATGATGAATTTTTCAAGGAGCTTATAAACCACCATGTCAGCGGTCAGCTTAAGGTTGCGCCCGAACATTGTTCTAACAATGTTTTAAAATATATGGGCAAACCACCGATAGAGGTTTATAACAAATTTGAAAAGCGTTTTTACGAGCTGACAAAATCGGTCGGAAAACAGCAATATTTGGTGCCTTATTTAATGTCATCCCACCCGGGAAGCAGTATGAAAGACGCTATTGAACTTGCAGTGTTTTTGAAGAAAAACAACCTTCACCCCGAACAAGTGCAGGACTTTTATCCCACACCGGGTACAGTTTCAACCTGTATGTTTTACACTTCGCTTGACCCCAACACATTAAAACCGGTTTATGTCCCCAAAACGCCAAAAGAAAAGGCCGAACAACGAGCACTTTTACAATATTTCAAGCCCGAAAACCGACAATTAGTGTTATCGGCTTTAAAGAAAAATGGCAGGTTTGACCTTATTGGTATAGGTAAAAATTGCCTTGTTGCACCCGACAAAATCGAAAAAAGCCAAAACTTTAAAAAGAAAAAAACAATAAGAAACATCCACAAAAAGAAAAAGAAATAAAAAAAATCTCATTCCGTTTTCACGGAATGAGATTTTTAATTTTAATTAAACTTAAAACCAACCCAAATCATCTTTAAATCCGTTGTTTTCTTCTTTTTCAGAAGTTAAATCGTCTTTACTTGTGGTTGAAGATGTTTCGGAGGAAGAACTGTTATCGTTCTTATCATCTTCATTGGGTTTTGAGGTTTCAGTGTCGTTCTTGTCGGAAGAGGTTTCGTTTTTGCTGGACTCATCCTTGTTTGTTGAAGAATTGTTAGAAGAAGTGTCGTTTTTATCACTTTCATTTTTTGAAGTGGTGTCACTTTCATCCTTGGAGGTGGTGTCAGTTTTATCACTTTCAATGTCGAGCAAATCATCAACGGTGATTTCATCTTCAACAACTTCGCCGTCGCTGTTGATTATGCTGTCTGATGGTAAGCCGACCGGCTCATCATAATTGACCTTTTTCTTTTTACAACCGACATTAAGTAAAAGACAAGCAATCACCAAAACGACAATAGATATTTTAAATGTCATTTTCATAAGGTTTTATCCTTTATTGTTGTGCAGGTTTAACGAAATTATAAATTTCATTAACTGTGGTGTATGATTGAGAAATTGGTTCGCCAAATTCTACGCCGTAAACGCCGTCACCTTTATCATAAATGGTATAGGGTAAGAAAACGATAGCTTCTTCTGCAAGGTTATGACCTTCATGTACCTTATTAAGACCCGAAATAGCAAAACTGTAAGCCAAGTAATTTTCTTCGCTTTCGAGATATTTGCTTGATACATAAACCTTCGCACCAGACAACTTCTTTGTATCATCTTTTACAAGGGTTGCACCACTAAGTTTAAAGTAGTTTTTAAGTGTTGAAAGGTCACTAAGTTTAACACCATTATCCTTGATATTGAATTCGTATCCAAGAATTGCACCGCAAACAACTGCTTCGTATTTTTTACCATCTACGGTAACTTCATTATTACTATTTCTGTCTCGTTCAAGCTTTGCACCGAAACGCAATGCAGCTGTTGTTTCATTTGTTTGGGGACGGAACTGTGAACCCAAAGAACCAACTGTTGAAATTGTATTGACCAATGC
>JAZSNW010000078.1:0-4988 GCA_045536615.1 Acutalibacteraceae bacterium
GCTTCAATAATTTTCCTAATTTTCTCTGCACCTTCGAAGTTATTAACAGTAAAAGGGATAATTTCGGTGCCTTCGGCAAAATCGCCAAGTTCTTCGTTAATAAGTGTCAAACGATTTTGGGTTTCGGTTTTATTTAACTTGTCAGACTTTGTTAAAACAACGGTATAAGGCAAACCCATTTGCAATAAAAAATCAAGCATCCATAAATCAAAATCGGTTGCAGGATGGCGCATATCAATAAGCGAAAACACCATTTTGATATTGCGGTTTGACTTAAAATAACCCTCCATCAATTCGCTCCAACGTTGTTTTTCAGCGTCGTTAACCTTAGCATAACCATAACCGGGTAAGTCAACAAGGCGAACATTATCCACTTTATAAAAATTAATGGTAATGGTTTTACCAGGTTTTGAACTAACGCGCGCGATAGACTTTCTACCCAAAACCTTGTTAATAAGCGAAGATTTACCAACATTACTTCTGCCGCAAAAGCAAAATTCGGGCAAGGTTGATTCATCTAACTGTTCAAATTTACCGAATGCTTTTTCAAACTGTGCGTTATTATAATTCATAATTTTCTCCGTTACTGTCTAACCGCATTGCTTCGGTTAATTTCGGTATAAAATATTTTTTCGGTTTTATCGGTCGAGTTATCCAAAAGTACACAATCAACAATTTGTGAAATATAACTTACAGGCACAAACTTAACCTTTTCGAGCACAAGCGGGTCAACCTCGTCCAAATCGGCAACATTGTCCTTTGGAATAAATACAGTATTTACCCCACCACGATATGCCGCCATTGCCTTTTCACGAAGACCGCCAATAGCGGTAACCCGGCCACGAAGTGTAATTTCACCTGTCATTGCAACATCACGCTTAATTTTGCGGTTTGTAAGTGCCGAAATTAAAGCGGTCACCATTGTAACACCTGCTGATGGGCCATCTTTTGGAACGGCGCCCTCATTTGCGTGAATGTGAATGTCTTTATTCTTATAAAAATCGGCATCGATGCCATATTTTTCGGCATTGGCACGAACATAGCTGATGGCAGTTTTGGCGGATTCTTTCATAACATCCCCCAAAGAGCCGGTAAGCTCGACCTTACCTGTGCCCGACATAACCGAAACCTCAAGCTGCATAATTTCGCCGCCGACTGAAGTCCAAGCAAGACCGTTTATAATACCAACCTCGTCATTTTCTAAAATAACATCGGGGCGATATTTCTTCTTGCCAATCATTTTTTCGACATCACTGTCTTTAATATTTATTTTTGAAATTTCACCCGCGGCAATTTGCTTTGCGGCCTTTCGACAAAGTGATGCAACTGCTCTTTCAAGTTTTCTAACACCGGCTTCGCGGGTGTAAAAATCAATTAAAGAATAAACCGCGCCATCGTTGAATTTTATTTGTTTTTTATCAAGACCGTGACGAACAATTTGTTTTGGAATTAAATGCTTTTTAGCAATTTGAAGTTTTTCTTCACGGGTATAACTTGGTATTTCTATAACTTCCATACGGTCTAAAAGGGGTGCGGGAATTGTATCCGCCGAATTTGCAGTTGCAATAAATACCGCACGGCTTAAATCGTAAGGAATTTCAACAAAATGGTCAACAAATGCGTGGTTTTGTTCGGGGTCTAAAACCTCTAAAAGTGCTGAAGCAGGGTCACCCTTATAATCGTTGCCAAGTTTATCAACCTCGTCAAGAAGTATAAGCGGGTTACCACTTCCCGACTGTTTTATAGCATTTATAATCTTGCCGGGCATAGCACCAACATAGGTTTTTCTGTGTCCCCTAATTTCTGCTTCGTCCCTAACACCGCCAAGAGAAATACGGGCATATTTTCTACCCATACATTCGGCAACGGTTTTAGCTATTGAAGTTTTACCAACACCGGGCGGACCGATAAGGCAAATTATTTGCCCTTTAATATCTGGGTTTAAGGTGTAAACCGACAAAAGTTCAAGTATACGCTCTTTAACCTTTTGCATACCGTAAATATCACGTTCTAAAATCTTTGATGCACGCTTAATGTCGGTATTAACTTCGGTATAAGCGGTCCAAGGAAGTTCAATACAAGTGTCTAAATATCCGCGCTCAACCGTACCTTCGTGCGAACCCTGCGGCATTTTAGAAAGTTTTAAAACGTGTGAACGCAACTTTTCTTTAACCGAACTGTCAGCCGAAAGTGAATCAATTTTTGTCTGATACAAATCAATTTCGTCGCCATCATCAGTTCCGTAAAGTTCGGAATTTATAGCTTTAATTTGCTCGCGCAAATAATATTCCTTTTGATTTTCATCAATGGCTGCGCGTGTTTTTGCGTTAATTCTTTTATCAATTTCGTTAATTTCGGTTTCTTTCTTTAAAAGTTCAACCAAAATTTTTGCACGATTAGTTACAGAATTTTGTTCTAAAATATATTGCTTGTCGTCAAATGGTGTGTTAATACCCGCCGCAATTGTATCGCAAACAAACCCTAAATCCTCACTGCTTTCAACAATTAAGGGTACATCTGGTGTAACACTTGGGCCCGACATAGCATATTTTAAAAACTCGCCTTTTACCTTGCGAAGTAAGGTTTCAATATAAACTTTGCGGTTTAAAATTGGCTTGTCTTCAACCTTTTCAACATTTGCAAAATAATAATCTTTAAGTGAAACAAGTTGGCTGTGTTTTGCACGGTAAAGACCTTCAACCAACACTTTGGTAAGGTCATCCGAAACACGCAAAACCTGTTTAATGCGCACAACACAACCAATTTCATACAAATCATCATTTTCAGGTTCATCAACAAAATAATTTTTTTGTGTAACCAAATAAATTAACTGGTTTTTCTCCATTGCAAGTTTTAAAGCATTGATTGACTTTTTTCTGCCAACATCAAAACTTAAAGTTGTTTTTGGAAAAGCAACAATACCCCTAAGGGCTAAAACAAACATTTTTTGTGTATTTTCATTTACGCTAAGTGACATTTTTTCTCCCTAAAAAAACTAATTAAATGCTGTGGTTTTAAAAATTGCAGTACAAACAAGACCACTGTCCTGAAAAGCAAATTGAACAGTAACATCATCAAATTCTGCGGATAAAACAGTACCCTCGGTCAAATAGTCCGCATAAAACAAACTGCCGTCGGTAATGTCGGTTTCAACAAATTCAATGCTTTCCATTTTCTTTTTAACATCATAAGGCAAAGTGCCTGTTTCAATACCAAAAGCGGTGTCAAAAGTGTAAAGACAAGAAATTCCGTCAGATTTTTCGGAAGATTTACAATAAAAACCTTTATTGCCTTGGTCCAAAATTATATATCCGTTTTCTTCTTTTCTTTCAAAATAAATATCTTCAGTATAATGGTCGTGGTCGTGGTCAGCATTATCGTGACCACCGCCCGATAAATAATCATCAAATTCGCTTTGAAGTTCGTTACCGGCTTTATCACAGTCAGCACCGAGTTTATACTTCATTTCAGGGATTTGGACAATTTTGGCATAATACTCTAAATCAATTTCATCGTTAGTTTTCTTCTTTCCACCTTTACAAGCAGTGAAGGAAAATAACAAAATAAAACAAAGCACTAAAGATAATAATTTTTTCATAAAATTCACCTTAATGTTTAATCAACTTTCTTAAAAGGTCGTTTTTCAAATTCCACAAATCTTCTGATAAGTCAACGTAATAAGTGTGTGGATTTTCAAAACGCTTAACTTCATCCCACATAGAATCAAGTTGTTCCTTACAGTAAGCCGCAATTTCCGAAACTGTGGGTGATTCATAAACACATTTACCCTTTTCAAACACTTTAACTTGAAGTTTTTTGGCAACAAAGTTAGTTACAACCTTGCGCTTCCAAGTGTGAACGGGGTCAAAAATTTCATAAGGTTCACTGCTGTCAATTTTTTCGTGATTAAGTGTAATAACATCGGCAATGGCTTTACCTGTTTCTTTGTCATAAAGGCGCCACGGGATTTTAATTCCGGGAATTGTAATTTTAGCGGTATTTTCACTGATTTTAATTTTTGGTATAACTTCCCCATTCTTTTCAACGGCTGCAAGTTTATAAACACCGCCGAAAACAGCTTCGCTACTTGCAGTGATAAGTCGTTCGCCAACACCATAAGAATCAACCTGCGCACCCTGTCTTATCATATCACGGATAAGGTGTTCATCAAGCGAGTTTGAAACACAAATCTTACAGTCGGGATATCCCGCATCGTCAAGCATTTTGCGGGCTTTTTTGGAAATATAGGTAATATCACCGCTGTCTATACGAATACCCAATGGGCGTTTACCAAGCGGTTTTAAAACTTCGTCAAAAACTTTGATAGCGTTTGGAATGCCCGATTTTAATACATTGTATGTATCAACCAAAAGCATACAACTGTCGGGATATTTTTGAGCATAAGTTTTAAACGCAACATATTCATTTTCGAAAAGTTGAACCCAACTATGTGCCATTGTACCGCTTGCTTTCACGCCAAAATCTTTAGCGGTAAGAATACAAGAAGTACCTGTTGCGCCGCCAATAATAGCGGCACGAGCACCATAATATGATGCACCGTGACCATGTGCGCGGCGTGCGCCAAATTCCATCACAACTCTGCCTTCAGCAGCGCGAACAATACGACTTGCTTTTGTGGCGATAAGTGACTGGTGGTTAATTGTTACCAAAAGCATTGTTTCAAGCATTAACGCTTGCATTGCATTGCCTCTTACAGTGACAATCGGCTCGTGCGGGAAAATAATTGTACCTTCGGGTACTGCCCAAACATCACAGTCAAATTTAAAATCTTTCAAATAATCAATAAATTCATCGCTGAAAAGATTTAAAGATTTTAAATATTCAATATCTTCTTCATCGAAATGCAAATCGTTCATATATTCGATAAGTTGTTCAAGACCTGCCATAATGGCATAACCGCCCTTATCGGGCACACGGCGGAAGAACATATCAAAATATGTCACAGTATCACGCATATCGCTTGTGAA
>JAZSNW010000067.1:0-3869 GCA_045536615.1 Acutalibacteraceae bacterium
ACATTCCTTTCGCCCATTTTAAAAAAGGGCAATATTGCGACAAAATCGCCCTCAGTACCGCAAGTGCGGCACTGTGACGATTTAATTAACTAATTATTTAAGGCCGTTCTTTGCCTTCATTTTCGCATTAACCTTGGTTGAAAGACCGTAAAGGTTAATAAATCCGGTTGCTTCGCTTTGGTCGTAAACATCGTCTTCGTCAAAGGTTGCAATTTCGGGGTCGTAAAGTGAATAAGGTGAAGTAACACCTGCATTGATCATATTACCCTTATAAAGTTTTAAGGTAACATCGCCTGTAACGGTTTTTTGGGTTTCCTTAACGAATGCCAAAATTGCTTGGGTCAAGGGTGAAAACCAAAGCGCATTGTAAACATTTTCAGCAAGTTTTTGGGAGATAAGTGCCTTATAATGTGCGGTATCTCTGTCAAGGCAGATGGTTTCAAGCACATTGTGTGCCTTGTAAAGAATTGCACCACCGGGGGTTTCATAAACTCCACGGCACTTCATACCAACAAGACGGTTTTCAACGATATCCAAAAGACCGATGCCGTTTTCGCCGCCCAATTTATTAAGGGTTGTAACAATACCAACAGAATCCATTTCCTTGCCGTCAATAGCGGTTGGAACACCTTGTTCGAAATGAATTGTTACATAAGTGGGCTTGTCGGGTGCCATTTCGGGAGAAACACCCATTTCCAAGAAGCCGGGTTTATTATAAAGTGGCTCGTTTGCGGGATCTTCCAAATCAAGACCTTCGTGTGATAAATGCCAAATGTTTTTGTCTTTTGAATAGTTGGTTTCGCGGTTAATCTTTAAAGGAACATTATGCGCTTCAGCATAATCGATTTCCTCTTCACGAGATTTAATATCCCATTCACGCCAAGGTGCAATGATAGGCATATCAGGTGCAAATGCTTTAATAGCAAGTTCGAAACGAACTTGGTCATTACCCTTACCTGTGCAACCATGACAAATAGCGTCAGCACCTTCTGCTATTGCAATTTCAGCAATTCTTTTAGCAATAATAGGACGGGCAAAAGCGGTACCCAACATATAATCTTCATAAAGTGCGCCTGCTTGAACACAAGGGAAAACATAATCATCCAAAAATTCTTTGGTAAGGTTTTCGATATAAATTTTTGAAGCGCCTGTTTTAATTGCCTTTTCTTCAAGACCTTCAAGTTCATCTGCTTGACCAACGTTACCCGAAACTGCAATAATTTCAGGGTTGTTGTAATTTTCTTTAAGCCAAGGGATGATAATTGATGTATCTAAACCACCCGAATAAGCAAGTACAACCTTTTTAAATTCTTTTTTTGCCATTTTAAAAACCTCCGTATGCAATATATGCATTTTTTATCAATCAATATGCATGAATTATAACACATCGCGAATAAATATGCAAGTATTTTATCAAAATTTATAGCAGTTTTTGCATTTTTATGCAAGTTGTATAAATTTTAGTCAATATCTTCCCAAGTTTTTTCTTTCAAGGGCTTGTTTTTAGTCTTAATACGGTTAATTATAAAACCACTTATAATGCAAAGACCGAAAATTACCCAACCGCCCAAAATGTTGGAGAGTAAGTTGTATCCGTCAGCAGCACCATAAAGTCCCTTGTTATTTACAAACAAATTAACAATATTCCAAACAAAGATAACGCTTAACGCAATGGGAGCAACAAATTTAACTGCGGCATAGAACCAAGCTTTCGGCATTTTAAAGCCCGTTGCGTTGCGGTTGATTTCCTTGACCACCTTATCAGTTTTAAAGAACCAACCAATTGCGATAGTTTCAACAATACCAACCAAAATAAGAGTAAAGCTGTTACACCAGTTGTCAACAATATCAAGCACGGCAAGACCTGCGCCCGATGTATAAATTAAAGAAATCACACCTGCTATTATACAAATTGTAATTGTAGTCTTCTTTTTATTGGTGCCAAACTTATCAGAAAATGCTGTTGAAATACCTTCAACAAGTGAGAAGGCCGAGTCAATAGCCAGTGTGCAAAGACAGAAATAGAAAATAAACGAGAAGAATGCATTAAATATGCCGCTACCCGACAAGTTAACAATTGCTGTGGGATAAACAATAAATGCAAGGCCGGGGCCTGCTTTTTCGGCCAAAATATTTTCCATACCTGTGCCGTACATTGTAGTAAACATTACGACACCTGCTAAAAGTGAAACTGCCAAGTCACTAAATGCAATTATAAGACCATCTCTTGCAATATTGCTCTTATCATCAAGGAAAGAACCGTAAGCAATCATAATAGCCATCATAACCGACATACTGTAAAATACCTGACCAACCGCGTCAACCCAAATCATTGGGTCGGAAAGGGCTGAAAAATCGGGAATAAAGAATGCTGCCAAGCCGCGAAGTGCACCGGGCATTGTAACACCCTTTATTGTCATAATAACAAAACAAACAACCGGCAAGAAAATTAAATACTTAATAACCTTGTCAATGCTTTTTGTGCCGTTGCGGATGCAGTAGTAAATCGAACCCCAAGCCGCCAAAAGACAAAGAATAACAGGAATTGAAAGTGT
Organism: Acutalibacteraceae bacterium; assembly: GCA_045536615.1. GTDB lineage: Bacteria > Bacillota > Clostridia > Oscillospirales > Acutalibacteraceae > UBA737. Next base: position 2,556 of record JAZSNW010000067.1, read on the forward strand.
GTCAAAGCCCTTAATTGTGCCTGTGGTTTTGATAAGACCCGCCCACAAGCTGCTTGCAGCGTCATTATTGCCTGTCATACCAATAAACTTAAAACTGAAAATTGCCATCATAATAACCCAGGCAAAAACAACAGCGTAATATGTAACAATTACAAAAGCGTTGGTGGTTGCAGCCCAACCGATTGGCTCAAATTTTTTGTTCATACCGCGCATGGCACCCGGAGCACCCGAACGCATTTTGCGACCTATTGAAATTTCCATCATTAAAAGTGGGATACCAATGGTAATTAAAGCCACAAGGTATACAAGCAAAAATGCGCCACCGCCGTGCTTTGCAGCAAGATTTGGAAAACGCCAAGCGTTACCAAGACCAACCGCCGAGCCGATTGCCGCCAAAATAAAGGTTGCACTTGAGCCCCATGTAGAACGTTTAGTTTCTGACATAATTTTATTCTCCTGTTCCTACTGCCGAAGTTTCGACAGTTTCATTTTTTGGTTTTTTAACTTTAAATTCGCCGATATTTCGCCTAACAATCACATCGTCAAAGGTTTTCTTAAACGAAACCCTGCCGCAAAACTTTTTACCGCAACTGCATGTAAAGTTTGCCCAAAACCAGCGGTTAGAATATTTCCACCCCGAAACACGCTTTGCTTTTTTATTACATTCGGGGCAATTAAATATAAGTTGTTTTTTATCAACATCGGGGTCATTTAGTTTTGAAATTGCATACGCTTTAAAGCGAAGCCGTTTAAAAAATTCGGGGTCGCTGACATCTTTAATAAGCGCTTCAAATCGTTGTTTATTATAACACTTTTTAAGAAGATGAGCACTTACCAAACTGTCATCCTTTGCGGTGTGAAAATCAATATCATCGGTTTTAATGTTTAGAAGTTCCGCCGCGTTTGAAAGCGATATTTGATTTTTTTCTTCATATCCCGAAAGTTTCATTTCATTTTGGATGAACTTTTGCAAATCAAGATATTTTTGAATCTTAAACTTAATATCTTTTAAAAGTGTTTCCTCGTTATCCATAATGGTGTAAAGGTCGGAATTGCTCCAAGTCATTGTGACAAAATCTTCGCCCACCCATTCATTATAAGCCAAAACCGCCTCATCAAATGGCTTGCCCGAAAGCATTTTTTCGGTTGTAATGCCCGTAAGCCGAGCAAAACGCCCAGTAACCTTTTTGGAAATTGCGGATTTTACCGTCACTTCAAAAGTATCAACTATTTTAAATTTTTCATCAAGTTTTACCGCGCCAATTTGCAAAATTTGGTTTATAAACCGTTTTTCCGCTTTGTAAAAAACGCTGT
>JAZSNW010000005.1:0-8005 GCA_045536615.1 Acutalibacteraceae bacterium
GCTGCGGCGTATGAGGGATTTATTTTACTTCACATTTTGCGGTTTGCAAAATACTTCATAACACGTCAGTGTTACTTCATTTTGCGCAGCAATACTTCATTAAATGTTTTAAAAAGTAAGAATATAAATCAAACAACCCACACCTTTTTGGTGCGGGTTGTTTTGCTATTTGCCCAAATAAAGTTCGAACTCGTTATTTTTAAGTGTTTTTATAAGTTGTTCTACTGTTTTAATTCTTTTACTTGTCACAATACCATAAGTTGTGTCAAAATTTGTTGCGTGTTTGTCACCGCCCGCAATAATAATTTTACCGCTGTTTTTAAAGGCGTTGACCGCGCGTTCGTCATCATCGGCGGTGTTGCAATGGTTATAGCACTCAATACCATCGACAAAGCTTAAGTCAGGCATATCATATGGGTTTGGTATATAAAATCGGTTTCTAAAAGGGTGGGCATAAGCTATAAAACCACCGTTTTCGCGAACAGTTTTTGACCAAAGTGCAATATCTTCTTGTTTAAGCTGTGGGTTTTCCATTAAAAATTCGGGCGATAAGCCATAAACTAAACACTCTTTACCTAAACTATATGGATGCTCAATACCGAAAAGCAGGTCAAAGTCAAGGTTTTTGGCGGTTTCAAGGGCATTATAATAATCTTTTGAATATTCCTTTACCCATTCTTTCCAAGGGAGTGAACGGTCAACACCCGAAGAACCGTGATAAAAATGGTTGGTTAAAACAAAGCCCGAAAAGCCCAATTCTTTATATCGTTTTACCATTTCTGCCGCTGTGTTTTTACCACACGCGCTAGATGGTGCCGAATGAACATGCAAATCATATTTATACATAAAATTACTCCTTTTTAGGGGTGAAAGTGTTAACACCAAACACGCCCAAAATGATTATACCACACAGCAAAAATTGCCAAGCACTGAAGCTTTCTTTCAAAATTAATACGCCTGCAAAAACAGTTATTACAGTGATTATATTAGAAAAAGAGGAAGACTGAACAGCGGGTATTTTCGAGGTTGAAAAGTTGTATAAAAGGAATGCCAAAACCGAAGAAATTACGGCTAAATAAATGATAGAAATTGTGAAATTTATGCTTTGAAATGCTGTGATAATCCCGCTTAAATATTGCCCTTTTAAAACACAAACGGCAATTAAATTAAAACCCAATGTACCGCATAAAAACATAATATATGTGCGTTCAAAAGCGGTAAATTTTTTCGATTCGCTGCGGCTTAAAATGTTGAAAATTGCCGCCGATAAAACCGCCAAAACAAGCAAAATTATGCCTAAAAAATAATTCTTTTCACCATTGTTTGAAATAACGCTTATGGCCGAAATGGCGGCTATTGAAAGTATGGTGCAAATCTTTTGCAAAAGGGTGGATTTTTCCTTTAAAAACACCGCTGCCAAAAGCATTACCGCAACGGGTACAAGTGCAATTATAACACCCGACAAAGCCGATGAGACAAGCGACAAACCGTAAAGTTCAAAAATGAAATATAATAGCGGTTGGGCAATGCTCATTACTATAAGTTTAGTTTTAGATTTGCCCTTTAAATTTATTGCAAACTTTTTTGTGAGTAAAAGCAAATTTAAAGTTAAAAAAGCCACCGAAAAACGCACGCTTAAAATAATTAACGGGTGGGCAAATTGCAAAGCAGTTTTTGAAAAAATAAAGCTGAAGCCAAAAATCAAGTTTGCAAGCAGAGCACACAGTATACCAATGCTTTTATTTTTAGACAATTTTTTGTTTTCTCCAATCGTTTTTTTAAAATATTACCATATTTTTCAAACTTTTTTAACAATCCTTTGAATTTTGTAATTTTTTTGTAACTTTTTCGTAATTTTTTCTTGCAATACAAGGCGATTTTGTGTACAATAAATATATATTATTATAATTAACTTTAAGGATGTGTTGTTAAAAATGTCTAACCGTCTTTTTCAAGGTGTAATTCATCAAATGAAGGATTGTATTGACAGACCTTTTGGCGTGATTGACGAAAATTTCACCGTTACCGCTTCAAGTGATTTGTCAAGGATAGGGGAAATCATTCCTTCTTTCAATTTAACCAATGAAGTTTGCATCGATAATGGTTATACATACAAAACTCTTGGCGCAAATCAGGGCATAAGCTATTCTGTCTTTGTTGAGGGTGATGATGTTTTAGCAAGTAAATATGCTTCAATTTTAGCGGTTGCATTTGCAAATGTTAAATTTTATTATGATGAAAAATATGACCGCGGTAATTTTATTAAAAATATTATTTTGGATAATATTTTGCCCGGTGATATTTACATAAAAGCACGTGAACTTTATTTTAATAACGATGTTTCACGCACTGTTATTATAATCCGTGCTGTTGAATCGAACGATGTTTCTGTTTACGATGTTATTCAAAACCTTTTCCCCGACAAAGCAAAGGATTTTGTTATCAGCATTAACGAAACTGACATTGCCTTGGTTAAAGAAACCGCACAGGGAATTGACACAAAAACCATTGAAAAAATGGCGGCAACTATTGTTGATACCCTTTCGGGCGAATTTTACACCCATGTTGTTGTTGGTATTGGCACAACTGTTGCAAATCTTAAAGACTTGGCACGTTCTTTCAAAGAAGCACAGGCGGCTTTGGAAGTTGGCAAGGTTTTCGACACTGAAAAAACAATCGTTTCTTACGACAACCTTGGTATTGCCCGCATTATTTATCAGCTTCCCACAACACTTTGTGAAACATTTTTAAGAGAAGTATTTAAACGCGGTTCTATCGAAAGTCTTGACGGCGAAACACTTTTCACAATTCAACGTTTCTTTGAAAACAACCTTAACGTTTCTGAAACTTCAAGAAAATTGTTCGTTCACCGCAACACTTTGGTTTATCGCCTTGAAAAGATTAAGAAGATTACAGGTCTTGATTTAAGAGAATTTGACCACGCAATCATCTTTAAAATTGCGTTAATGGTTAATAAATATTTAAAGAGCAACCCGATTAAATACTAATTTTAAAAAGGAAATTTTAAATGGAAAACTTTCAACAGTTTGCAGAACAAAATGTTAAACCGATTATCGAGTTTCGTGGCGTTTCAAAAACCTATCAAACAGGCACCCACGCACTTGATGACGTTAACATTAAAATAAACAACGGCGAATTTGTCTTTGTGGTTGGTTCTTCGGGCGCGGGTAAAAGTACCTTTATGAAACTTATAATGCGCGAAGAAAAGGCAAACACAGGTAAAATTACCGTTAATGGCTTTGACCTTACGAAAATGAAAAGAAAAGATGTTCCAATGCTTCGCAGAACAATGGGCATTGTTTTTCAGGACTTCCGCCTTATTCCAACAATGAATGTTTTTGACAATGTTGCATTTGCAATGCGTGTTGTCGGTGCCGATGGCAGAGACATTAGAAAAGAAGTTTCAAAGGCACTTGCAAAGGTTGGCCTTGGCCATAAAGCCCGTTCAATGCCTAACCAGCTTTCGGGCGGCGAGCAGCAGCGTGTCGGCCTTGCCCGCGCACTTGTAAACTCGCCTGACCTTATCATTGCGGACAAACCCACAGGTAACGTTGACCCTAATATGTCTTATGAAATAGTTTCGCTTTTAACCGAAATTAACCGAAAGGGTACCACCATTTTAATGGTAACCCACGACCACAACCTTGTTCGCGATTTTCAGCATCGTGTTATTATGCTTGACAGCGGCAAAATTGTGGCAGACAATGTCGGAGGTGATATTTAATGAAATTTTCAAGTATTAAATATCTCACCTTTGAAGGTGTGAAAAACACTTGGGCAAACCGCCTTATGACCTTGGCATCTATTGGTGTTTTGGTGGCTTGTATGACCATTATGGGTCTTGCAGTATTAATTTCTGAAAATGTAAATCTTGCCATCGGTAATTTGGAAGAGCAAAATGTCATTATTGTTTCTATGAAGGACTATAACTGGGCGCTTTATGATGAAGATAAAAAGGATGACATCCAAAGCACCACCGAAAGTACTACCCAAAGCACTACCGAAGGTACTGCTGAAAATACTTCCGAAGCTGAAAAAGCAGATGAAAACGGCATTAAACAATCGGATTATATTATTCACGATGAAAAAGAAGCAAAGGCACTGTGTGCCGAAATCGAAAAGCTTGACAATGTTTTAAATGCTGAATATGTTTCAAGTGAAAAGGGACTTGAAGATGCCAAGCATTTAATACCTGATGATATGAAGGATGACTTTGCTTTTCTTGATGATGAAAACCCAATGTCCTGTGCGGCAAAGGTTACAATGCGTGATATGGCAAAGTTTGATGAAACTGTAAAGCAAATTGAAAAGCTTGAGGGTGTTGCTTCAATCACCTCACAAAGTGAAATGGCAAACACCATAAATGCTTTGAAAAAAGGTATCGGCATTGCGGGCTTTTGGATTATCGCAATTTTGGTTATCATTTCACTTGTAATTGTTTCTAATACAATTCGCATCACAATGTATAGCCGCAAGCTTGAAATCAGTATTATGAAGGCGGTTGGTGCAACCGACGCCTTTGTAAGAATTCCGTTTGTGGTGGAGGGTATGATAATTGGTTTAATTTCCGCCATTATTTCGGAAATTTTGCTTTACTTCTGTTATCGCATTGCAACCGAAACTATTGTTAACTCGCTTGGCACAGTTGTCAAATATGGTGATATGGCACTTGTATTATTCCTTATGTTTGCGGGAATCGGTATATTTGCAGGTGTTATAGGCAGTGCAATTATGATTGGTAAATATTTAAAACACGAGGGTAGCGAATTTGCGGCAATATAATTTTACCAAATTTTTAGGAGATTTAAATGAAACAAAAACTTTTTAAAATTATAGCCCTTATAATGATAGTTGTTTGTGTTAGCGGGACCTATGTTGTTTCTGTTCCCACAGTCAGTGCGGCAAGCGCTTCTGAAATTCAAAAAGAAATTGATGCGCTTGAAAAAGAAGCTGCAAAGCTTCAGGCCGAAATCAATCAGCTTAAAAAAGATAAAAATGAGCAAAAGAAGCTTAAAGATAAAATTGAAAGCAGAATGGCGGTTGTTAATAACAAGATAAATGCCTGCAACCAACAAATTGCTGCTATCAATAAGCAAATTGATGACAACAAAGCAGCTATTGAAGCAAATAATAAGCAAATTGAAGCCGATAAAGAAAAATTTAAAAGGCGTCTGCGCGCCGTTCAAATGAGCAATACCGGCAGTAATTTGCAAATTCTTTTGGGTGCAAAAAGCTTTTCTGAATTTTTGCAGCTTGCACGACTTACTGCATCAATTTCCGCAAAGGATAAAAAAATGATGGCGGATATTGCGGCCGAAATAGAACGCCTTAATAAAAAGATTGAAGAAAACAATAAGCTTTTGGAAGAACAATCGGCAATTAAGGCAGAGATTGCTAAGGACCAAGCAAAACTTCAGGATGATGCCAACGAAATTCAAAAGGTTATCAATTCTATAAACAAGGAACAAAATGCAACACAGTCAGATAAAAACGCTGTTGACCGTGAACTTCAGCAAATGGAAGCTGAACTTAACCAAATTTTGTATGGCAGTGCCGGCGGCAATATTGTTAACGATGGTAAATTCCTTTGGCCAACCACCACTAAACGCATTTCTTCTTATTTTGGCAAACGTTGGGGCAGAATGCATAACGGGGTTGACGTTTCTAACGGTAAATACGGAATACCGATTTATGCTATGGCTGACGGTAAGGTTTATATTTGCGTGAAATCTTGTAAGCACAACTATGGCAAAAGTCCGCTTAAAACCTGTTGTGGCAGCGGTTACGGCAACTATGTAGCTATCGACCACGGTTCGTTTAATGGTGCAAATTATAAGGCATATTATGCACATATGGGCAGTGTTACTGTTTCAAATGGCACCTATGTTAAAAAGGGACAAATTATTGGTTATCTCGGCTCGACAGGCCGTTCAACAGGTCCGCACTTGCACTTTGGTGTTATGAAAAATAATGCTTGGGTTAACCCAATGAGCTATTTCTAAAAATAAAGGCCACCATTTTGGTGGCTTTTGTGATAAGAGGTGTTTTAATGCAAGAAAATTTATTGTCGGCTGAAATGGAAATGGGCTCGAAAATTATCGGCAAGGCGGTTATCGAGGCAACCAAAATAAGTGCCGTTATAACTGATAGAAACCCCGAAAACTGTAAAGAGCTTGTTAATTTAATTTTTGGCAGATGTGAAATTTTAAAGGCCGAAATTTTGGCAATTTGCAAAAGTGAGGTTAACCTCGAGCAAAAGCAAGATTTAATGTTGGCTGAGCAAACCGCCGCCACTGATTATTTTAATAGTATTTTGGCGCAAATTTGTTAAAAAACTATCATAATGACTATTGTTTTTTAATGTCGTTTTTGATATAATATTGTTATATAACCGAAAGGAGTACATATATGAACTATTCACATGAAGTAGAAAATATGTGTCCTTTAGCAAAAGGCACATATCACGGTCCTGCTCCCATTCCGGAGGAGGGCAAATGGGTTCAAGTTAAAGAGGTTAAAGATGTATCAGGCCTTACTCACGGTGTGGGCTGGTGCGCTCCTCAACAAGGAACCTGTAAATTAACCCTTAACGTTAAAGAGGGTATTATCGAAGAAGCATTGGTTGAAACACTTGGCTGCTCGGGTATGACTCACTCGGCTGCTATGGCTTCTGAAATTTTGGTTGGCAAAACCATTCTTGAAGCACTTAATACTGACCTTGTTTGTGACGCTATTAACACCGCAATGCGCGAATTGTTCTTACAAATCGTTTACGGTCGTACACAAACTGCTTTCTCTGAAGGCGGTCTTCCCATTGGTGCTGGTCTTGAAGACTTGGGTAAGGGTCTTCGTTCACAGGTTGGTACAACCTTTGCAACAAAGGCAAAGGGCCCACGCTATCTCGAATTGGCTGAGGGTTATATCACCAAAATTGCTATTGACGAAAACGATGCTATCATCGGCTATAAGTTTGTACACCTTGGCAAGATGATGGAAATGATTAAAAAGGGTATGGATGCTAACGAAGCATTAGCAAAGGCAAGCGGTCAATACGGCCGTGTTGATGATGCTGCTCGTCTCATCGACCCAAGAGAAGAATAAGGAGGAAACTATAATGGCATTATTTGAAAGTTATGACAGAAGAATAAATCAAATTAACGCTGAACTTGCAAAGCATGGCATTTCCTCCATTGAAGAGGCAAAGGAAATCTGTGACAAAGCCGGCGTTGACGCTTATAACATCGTTAAGGGTATTCAACCTATCTGCTTTGAAAACGCTGCTTGGGCTTATGTTGTAGGTTGTGCTATCGCTATTAAGGACGAAGTTAAATCCGCTGCTGAAGCTGCTGAAAAAATCGGTGTTGGTCTTCAGTCTTTCTGCATCCCCGGTTCAGTTGCTGACGACCGCAAGGTTGGTATCGGCCACGGTAACCTCGGCGCAATGCTTTTAAGAGATGAAACAAAGTGCTTTGCATTCCTTGCAGGTCACGAATCTTTCGCTGCTGCTGAAGGCGCTATCGGTCTTGCACGCAGCGCAAACAAAGCAAGAAAAGAACCTTTAAGAGTTGTTCTTAACGGTCTTGGTAAAGACGCTGCTAAGATTATTTCAAGAATTAACGGCTTTACCTATGTTCAAACCAAGTTTGACTATTACACAGGTGAACTTACCATCGTTGAAGAAACTGCTTTCTCAAACGGTGAACGCGCTAAGGTTCGTTGCTACGGTGCTGACGATGTTCGCGAAGGCGTTGCAATCATGCACAAGGAAGGTGTTGACGTTTCTATCACAGGTAACTCAACCAACCCAACCCGCTTCCAGCACCCCGTTGCAGGCACCTATAAGAAGGAATGCATCGAGCAGGGCAAGAAGTACTTCTCTGTTGCCTCCGGCGGCGGCACCGGCCGTACTCTGCACCCGGACAACATGGCAGCAGGTCCCGCCTCCTACGGCATGAAGTCGGGGGCCAAGCGGTCTTAGGAAGAC
>JAZSNW010000123.1:0-13891 GCA_045536615.1 Acutalibacteraceae bacterium
CTAAAGACCGCTTGGGCCTCCGACTTTGTAAGGTTGGTGCAAACCGCTTGCTTGTTGTAAAACCCCAAACCTTTATGAATTGTTCGGGCCAGGCGGTGCAAAAAATCGCCGCATTTTATAAAATCCCCACCGACCGAATTATTATTATTTTTGATGATGTTTCGCTTTCTGTGGGCAAAATAAGAATGCGTAAAAACGGCAGTCACGGCGGCCATAACGGTATGAAAGATATTATTTCGCTTCTTTCAACCAACGAAATTATGCGCATAAAAATTGGTGTTGGGCAAAAACCCCACCCCGACTATGATTTGGCTGACTGGGTGCTTTCAAAATTTCCGCAAAGTGACAAGGAAAATCTTGATTTAGCCCTTAAAAAGTCAAATTTAGCAATTAAAGAAATTATAACAAAGGGTATTGATTCAGCAATGAATAAATACAACAACTAAAAATGAAAATTATAAGCGATGTTCTAAATTGTGACAACGATTATAAAAACCTTTTAAATGACTGTCAAAAAGGCCGACTGCCCACCCTTTGCACAGGGCTTTCAAATGTGCATAAGGCGGCGGTGATTTCGGCACTTAACAGTCATTTAAACAAAAAAATCGCTGTCATAACTCCCGACGAGGCAACCGCCGAAAGCATTTCAAATGACCTTTTGGCGCTTGGGGTAAATACTGCACTCTTCCCGTCGAGAGATTACTGCCTTTATGACATTAAAGGTTATTCAAAAGAATATGAGCATAAACGCACCGACACCCTGTCTAAACTTTTAGGCGGGGATTTTGGCGTGGCTGTAATTTCGCTTGATGCCGCTTTGCAATACACCCTGCCACCCGAAAAACTTTTAAATGCTAACTTCACCATTAAAAACGGCGACACATTACAAATTAGTGATTTGTGCGAAAAGCTGCTTGAAAGCGGATACACACGCGCCGAAATATGCGAGGGTACGGGACAGTTTTCGGTGCGGGGCGGTATTTTCGACATCTTCCCCGTAAATTCAAAAAAGCCCTGCCGAATTGAATTTTGGGGCGGTGAAATCGATAATATATCTCTTTTCGATATTGAAACCCAACGGCGTGAGGAAAAGGTTGATTTTATTGATATTACCCCCGCGGTTGAGGTGCTTTATAACCCCGCCACACTTTCAGAAAAGCTAAACACACTTTCAAAAAGCAAATCACTTACCGACAAGCAAAAAGCACAAATAGAAAGTGATATAAACGCCCTTGAAAACGGTATCTCTATTAAGGCGGATAAATATATTCCCCAAATTTTTGGTGACAGCACAATATTTAACTATTTAGAAAACACACTTTTGATTTTGTGCGACAGTTTAAATATTAGCGAACGCATTAAAAGCATTTCATCCCAAAACGAGCTGGATGTTTCCGCTCTTTTAGAGGACGGTATTTTATCTAAAAAAACCACAAAGCTTTGGCTTTCTAAAACCGAATTTTACACACATTTAGAAAATGCGGTTATAATGGATAACTTCCCCCGTGGAAGTTATGAAATTAAACCCAAAAACATTGTAAACTTTAATTTCAAACGCTCTACCGCGTGGGGCGGGGATATTTCCGTTTTGTGTGAGGATATTTCATATATCCTTGAAAACAAGGGCACAGCGGTTATTTTGGCGGGTGAAAACCGCGCTGCAAGGGTGCTTTGTGACGCTTTGCGTGAAAAGAACTTCAACGCAATTTTAAGCGATAGCCCCGAAATGCTGCCAAACACAGTTTTTGTAACCACAGGCGGTCTTTCAGACGGGTTTGAGGTTTTAAGCCAAAAATTTATGCTTATAACCCACCGATATATACCATCCGACCGCAAAAAACACAAGAAAAAAGCAAAAAAGGGACAGGAAATCGGGTCGCTTGATGAACTTAAAAAAGGCGATTATGTTGTTCACGAGGCACACGGTATTGGCATTTTTGACGGTATAAACCGAATTGCGAACAGCGGTGTAACAAAGGATTATATAAAAATTAAATATGCTAAAAGCGATGTTTTGTATGTGCCTGTAACCCAACTTGATTTAGTTTCAAAATATATTGGCAGTGCAACTGAGGATGCCAACATAAAAATTAACCGTTTGGGCGGCAGCGAATGGCAAAAAACCCGCACTCGTGTTAAAAAAGCGGTTAAGGATATGGCAAAGCAGTTAACTGCACTTTATGCCAAGCGTATGTCGGTTAAGGGATATGCCTTTTCACCCGATACCGATTTGCAAAACGATTTTGAACGAAGATTTGAATACGACGAAACCGACGACCAGCTAAGGTGCATTAACGAAATCAAAAGCGATATGGAACGGGCTGTGCCAATGGACCGACTTTTGTGTGGGGACGTTGGCTTTGGCAAGACCGAGGTGGCGCTTCGTGCCGCATTTAAGTGCATAAGCGAGGGCAAGCAGTGCGCCCTTTTGGTGCCAACCACAATTTTGGCATTGCAGCACTATAACACCATTGTCCGCCGTTTTGGTGAAATGCCGGTAACAGTTAAGCTTTTAAACCGTTTTGTCACACCAAAGCAACAACAAAAAATTATAACCGACCTTAGATGCGGTCGGCTTGATATGGTTGTCGGCACACACCGACTTATTTCAAAGGATGTAAGCTTTAAAGATTTAGGGCTTGTAATAATCGATGAAGAGCAACGCTTTGGCGTTGCCCAAAAGGAACGGTTTAAAGAGCTTTACCCGTCGGTTGACATTTTAACCCTTTCAGCCACCCCTATCCCCCGCACGCTTAACATGGCAATGTCTGGGCTTCGGGATATGTCATCCATTGATGAAGCGCCGGGTGACCGACACCCTGTTCAAACCTATGTCTTAGAGCAAAATATGGGCATTTTAACCGATGCTATGCGTAAAGAAATCCGCCGCGGCGGTCAGGTTTATTATCTGCACAATAACATTGACAGCATTATGGCCTGTGCCGCAAGGATAAAGCAAAAAATACCCGATGCAAACATTGGTGTTGCCCACGGCAGAATGAGCGAGGATGAGCTTTCAGAGGTTTGGAAGAAGCTAATCGAGCACGAAATTGACATTTTGGTTTGCACAACAATTATTGAAACGGGTGTCGATGTGCCAAACGCCAACACACTTATAATTGAAAATGCCGATAAAATGGGGCTTTCGCAGCTTCACCAGCTACGCGGTCGTGTTGGCCGTTCACCAAGAAGGGCTTATGCTTATTTTTGCTTTACACCAAATAAGCAATTAAGCGATATTGCGTCAAAACGACTTGAAGCAATAAGAGAATATACCGAATTTGGCTCGGGCTTTAAAATTGCAATGCGCGACCTTGAAATAAGGGGGGCTGGCAGTATTTTGGGCGGCGAACAGCACGGTAATATGGAATCGGTTGGGTATGATATGTACCTAAAACTGTTGTCGCAAGCAGTTAATGAAGAAAACGGTATTGTGCCCGATGATGATATCCCCTGCACAGTTGACCTTAATGTTTCGGCACATATACCCGAAAATTATATTGAATCTTTGCCCGCGCGGCTTGGCATTTATAAGCGCATTGCCGCAATCCGCACCGATGAAGATGCATCGGATGTTATTGACGAACTTTGTGACCGCTTTGGCGAGCCACCAAAAGCCGTTATGGGTCTTATCGATATTGCTATCTTGCGTAACAGGGCGGCCGATAACAAAATTGCCGAAATTACATCAAATGGTAACACCGCAATTTTGCATATAAATTCTATCGAACCGGCTGTTATGCACAAACTTGCCGACAAATACCAAAACCGCTTTTTGTTAAAGGCAGGCGACAAACCGCTTTACACAATAAAACTGTTAAAAAACCAAACTATGACCGATTTTGTAACCGAACTTATATCAGCATTATAACTTACAAAATTTTAGTGGACTTTTTAGATAGTTTATTATATAATAGTTATTGTAAATTTTTTTCGGAGGAAAAATAAATGAAGTTAATGAAAAATATTATTGCGCTTGTTATCGTTTGCATTATGGCATTTTCGATTACAGGTTGCCACAAAAAGAATGAAATTGCCGTTACTGTAAACGGTTATGAATTTACATCGGGTTATTATATGTGCGCTCTTGTTAACGCATATTTTGAAGGTCAAAGCACAATTTATGATAGCAAAACCAACACAACCGATATCGACTATTTTAAAGAAAAAATTGATGGCAAAAAGTTCGCCGATTGGGTAAAGGACCGTGCCATTGATATTTTGGAAGAAATCGGCACCTATAAAAAGGTTTGCGATGATAAAAAAGTGAAAGTTGACGATGAAACAAAAGCAAATGCCGAGAACAACGCTTATTATATGTGGAGCATGTACGGCTATGGCGCTTATTTTGAACCCAACGGCGTAAGCTTTGAAACATATAAAAAGTTCACACTTGACAACTATTATTCATCACTTTATTTCGAACACCTTTACGGTGAAAAAGGCGAAAAGGAAATCCCCGCTGCCGATGTTGAAAAGAAGCTTTATGATAATTTTATCATTGCTGACTTAATCGAGGTTACTTTTGACCAAGAAAGTGCCGAGAAAATAGCTGAAACCAAAACAAAGTTTGAAGGTTATCTTAATGATTTAACCTCTAAAAAGAAGACCTTTGAAGAAGTATACAAACTTCATAATAACATAACCGAAGAGGAAGAAAAAGAAGAGGAAAAGACAGAGGCGGATGAAGAAGAGGTTGAAACCTTAAAGCCTCTTGATGAATATGCACAACTCCTTGGCGCAAAGGACAGCGGATATGACCACGACTATTTCAGTGATATCAACAAAATGGCAACAAACGAGATTAAGCTTATTACCAAGGAAAAAAATACAGGTTTTATTTTAGTTGTTAAAAAGGATATTAAGGCCGACCCTTACTACCGCGAAAACTTGGATATGACCGTTCGCCATCTTTTAAAGGATACCGAATTTGAAAAGGATATGGAAAAACTCTTTAAAGAAGCAAAGGCCGAAATCAACAGCTATGCAGTTGACCGCTTTAAGGTTAAAAACATTAAAGAACCATCATACTCATAAATTAACAAACCGCTTTGCAATGCAAGGCGGTTTGACTTTTTTTATAAAAGTGTTATAATATATGTCGGCAAGTCTTAAAATTTTCAAGGAGATGTTATTATGAAAAAAATTTTGGCATTTTTATTAGCACTTTCCGTTATTTTGGCCTTTGTTGGCTGTGGCGACAAACAAACAATTTCCACACCATCCGACAATTCATCCACATCAGATGTTGAATTTAAAAAGCCCGACAATTACGCATCTGTTGTGCTTGTAACCATTAACCCCGAAGTTCGTCTTTACCTTGACGAAAATGACAAGGTTTTGGCTGTTGAACCCGTTAATGCCGACGCTAAAACAATAACCAAAGACCTTGCACTTGAAGGCAAAGAATTTAAAAATGTTGTAAAAGAAATTGTAACTTCGGCTAATCAAAACGGGTTTATTAAAAAAGACGCCGAAGTTAACTTTAAAGTTGAAGAAGTTAAAAGCGACAAAGTAAACTCAACCGAACTTTTAAACACCGCAAAAGAAACAACAAACACAATTGTAACCGAACTTAAAATTGAAGTTGAAATTAAATCTGAAGATAAAACCCATACACACGCATTTTCAAACCCTACCTGCACCAAAGCTGCAAAATGCGAATGTGGTGAAGTAAGCGGCGAAGCACTTGGTCATAATTATGTTGACGGAAAATGCAGCCGCTGTAAAGCAGAAGACCCCAATGTAAAATATACATCGGTTAAAACAAAAAGCGGTGGTTGGTTCTTTATGTTTGTTGCAAACGACAGACTTCACGATGCAAGATTAGTTCTTTCAGGCGCCGAAATTTATGCATCGGCCGGCTTGGGCGACAATATCAAAAACTTTGACGGTGTTATGCTTCCTGAAGAGCTTGAAGATTGCATTAAGTTTAACGGCGAAACCTACCGCGTGGCAATGGGCACAGGCCCTGTACCGCTGAAATCTGTAACAGAAGACGGCAAGAAGGTTACCGCAACTGATGAAAACGGCAACAGCTTGGTTTTAACAAGAACCGGTGAAACCACATTAAAGGTTACCTCTTCCCCTGACGTATTTTCAGAATATGATGGAAAAATCCCAGTTGGCACAGTACTTACCTTTAAGGCAAACTGAAATTTCAAAAAGACCTCTTTTGAGGTCTTTTTTTATTGCCAAAATCAAAACCGACTGTGCAATAACTAAACTACACAGTCGGTTTAAAACATTTCAATATTCATTTTTAAATTTTCTTCTTTCGTTTTTCCGTTTTTCTACTACCTGATGCGGTACTACATTTCTCTGAGGGCCTCTTCCCCTCGAGTTATAACACTAACGGTTAAACCTTTTAATTAAACTGTACATTGGAATCACCCTTATTTTTTATTTAATAGAATAAATCATTATTTTCATAAGAATCACCGTCTTATACAGTATTTATTCAATTACAGGTTTAATTGTACATCGGTATCACCTTAACAGTTTATTTTTTCTGAAAACAATATTTCATTTTCATAAAACATCACCGTTTATTATATTTTTAAAGTCCCTTTCGGGCCCGCTTAAATATCAAAATTTTGCGTTGGACCAAACTTTGTTATTTAAAAATGCTTACTTCATTGGAATCACGCCTTTCGTTTTATTTAGAGTACCTTTCAGGTGGAGTTACTTCTTTCATAGCTTTTTTACTCCTCCTTTCTTCTTTCTGATTTCATTATAATGAATAATGCACAATTTGTCAAGCAAAAGTTGATAACTTTTGTATATTTTTACAAATTATTCAAATTTTCTATGCTTTTTTAGGCATTTGTGATAAAATATAAGCAGATGAGAAAGGAAAAATGATAAATTTTAAATTTCTTACATATAATAACTTTTAAGGAGATATTTCAAAATGGCTGAAATGAACAACGAATATAATCCCGATTTAATCACCTTGTCTGACGACAACGGTAAAGAATACACCTTTGAAGTGCTTGACGCGATTGAAACCGACGAAGCACGTTATTTGGCACTTTTGCCCACCTTTGAAGACCCGCAAAAAATGCTTGAAGACAGCGGCGAATTGGTTATAGTTAAGGTTGGCGAAGAAAACGGCGAAGAATATTTTTACGAAATCGAAGACGATGATGAATATGAAAGCGTTGCCGACGCATTCATAAACCGTTTGGAAGACTTTTTCGAAATTGATAATAAATAATTTTTAAATATAGTTTTTTGCTTTTGGCGAAGCCGAAAAAACAAATGAAGATTTTTGCATTTTAAGGAAGTCGCAATGCCGCAGCTGTACAAAAGTACTGCAAGGCATTAAGACAAGCTTAAAATTGAATATTCTATTTAAACAAAAGGATATTTTTGTATTTTAGGGAAGTCGAAGCACCGCCGATGTACAACAAGTACTTCAAGGTGCGAAGACAAACATAAAATCAAAAAGATACTTTGTTTCCCTGTGTTGTGCGCGAATGTGCGCTTATATAACCCTACACTTTTAATTTTTGGGGCAATACTCTCGTGTGATGGGCTTGCAGACCTCCCGCGGCTGTGCCGAGTTCGGAAGAAGGGAGCGCGAAGTCACACGGTGTGCACCCACCTGGCTTTTGGCTAGGTTATCTTTAAGCGCCTTACGGCAACATGGGGAACGGTCGCGCATTAAAAAATGCACGACAACTATATTCGCCTAACGGCGAGTTATGAGTTATGATTGGCTCTGCCAAGTTATAAAACACAAAGCGAATATATCATAACATTTGCAAAGCAAATTCATAACTTGACCATAGGGCAATTATAACTATAAACTAAAAATCCACCCAAACGGGTGGATTTTTTTAAATTACTCCCCTAAAAAACAATCCGCGTGTGTGTTTGCAATCGGGTTGTTTTTCGGTTTTGGCAGCAGTTATAACCTCTGCCACCCTTTGTTTATCTTCGTTTGTGAAATAAAGAATCTCAAAATCAAGATTTTTCATACTTTGCTTTTTATCAAGCACCCAAACCGGCACCGAATTTAAAAGTTCGCTGTAACCCATTCGGCACCTTACGGGAAATTCTATTCCCATTCGGTCGGTTAAAACACCATTTTTATCACATTCGCTGCAACTTTTGCCGTTTTTTATGGGGCAGTTTTTAAAAAGCATAAGCGGAATTTTACCATAGGATATTATCCCTTTTTCTATTGGGGATTTAACCTCAACCGCATCGCTTAAAAGCATTTCGTTTGAAAGGACAGCGGAATTTATGCCTAAATCCGCTATCGCAGACAAAGAATTGCTGTTATAAACATTAAGCCCTGTGTCAGCCATAACATTAAAGCCACAGCTTTTGGCAATGCTAACCGCCGATAAATTTCCGCAAAGGGCGGTGTCAAAACCCTTTTGCTTATATAGGTTAAGTCGGTCGGCAATAGCTTTTTCATTTATAATTCCACGCGGAATTTCGGCTATATTTTTAACACCCTCTAAAAGCGGAAAATCTTTTTCAAGGGGTACGATAACAGCTGATATACCGCTTAAATCGGTTGGTATTTGGTCGGGGTTTTCAAGACGGATATATAAGTCTGGTTTGGTTTTATGAAGGGTGTCGGTCAAATTGTTTTCATAAACCAAATCGCTGATTTCACGGTTAATTTCACTTCGTTTTTTATTAAGTAATTCCACCGCAGTTCTTCTGATTTCGTTAAGTTCACCCGCGCGCAAAAATAGACCATCATCTAAAATAATTTCTGAATTATTTAAATAATAAGGTGTGCCGCCAAACTTATTAAGATTTTTTATAACACTTTCTTTATCTGCCGCTTTGTTTTGGGCAAATTCAGGCACATTACCATTGACCGAAACAATATTTTCACCATCGGTTAAAATAAGGGTGATTTCTTCACCCTGTTTTGCCGAAAATGTTAAATCAACCGCTACCGACTGTGATTCGTTACGGTAGATTTCGTGCAAAAGGGGAAACGCCTTGTCGGCCGACACAACATCATCCTTAGTGCGAATACCAAACATATCACGACCGAGTTTATTTTCTAAATAACCTTTTGTAAAACCCGAACGGGAGAAAACATTTTGAAGCGTTTTTGAAAGTTCATAATCAACCACGCCGCCATAAAGCGCTTGTTTACACGCTTTGGTTGCGGCGGCAACATATTCGGGGCGCTTCATTCGGCCTTCAATTTTAAAGGAACGCACACCGACATTATAAAGGTCGGTTATATTTTCTACCAAAGACAAGTCTTTCAAACTCAAATCATAACCTGTGCCGTTTTCGGCCTTAAAGGGCAAACGGCAAGGCCCAGCACAAAGACCGCGGTTGCCACTGCGCGAACCAAGATATGCCGACAAAAGACATTGCCCCGACACCGACATACACAGCGCACCGTGAACAAATGCCTCAACCGTTATATTATACTTTTCGGCTTCGACACAAAATTCTTTTAAATCATCTATCGACATTTCCCTTGCCACAACCACCTGTGTAAAACCCATTTGCTTTAATATCGGCAAAGCCGCAGGGGTGTGAATTGACATTTGGGTAGATGCGTGAATCGGTAAATTTGGTAATTTTTCGTGCAGTACCTTCGCAAGACCGATATCCTGCACGATAACACCATCAATGCCAAAATTATAGGCATTTTTTGCAAGTTCTACCGCGTCGGCCATTTCGCTGTCTTTTATAAGGATATTAAGTGTTAAATACGCCTTTACACCACGAATGTGGCAATACTTTATTACATTTTGAAGTTCAAAATCGCCAAAATTTTCAGCATTTCGCCTTGCCGAAAAATCCTTTGCGCCAAAATAAACCGCATCGGCACCGCTTCTGACAGCCGCTACAAGCATTTCGCTATTACCAACGGGGGCCAAAACTTCGCTCACTTAATATCACCTCTTTCATAAGTATATAATACATTAAAAGTAGCAAAATTTAAAGTCTTTTTTCTTTACTTTATATTGTAATACTGATATAATATTATAAAACATAGAAAAAGTAGGTGTTTTTATGAAATATTTAGTTTTACTTTGTGACGGTATGGCCGATGTGCCTTTTGAAGCGTTGGGTGGCAAAACACCAATGGAACTTGCCAATAAACCGCTTATGGATAAACTTGCAAAGGTTTCAGAAGTTGGTATGTGCAAAACTGTTGCCAACGGTTTAAAACCGGGCAGCGATGTTGCCAACCTTTCGGTTATGGGATATGACCCGCTTGTTTGCTATACAGGTCGTTCTCCTTTGGAGGCAGCATCAATCGGTGTTGAACTTAAAGACACCGATGTTGCTTTAAGGTGCAATGTTGTTACCCTATCAAATGAAGAAAACTATAATGATAAAACAATGGTTGATTATTGCGCGGGGGATATTTCAACAAAAGAAGCCCACGAAATTATAAAAACCGTTGAAGAAAAACTTGGCAACGATATTTATAAATTTTACGGCGGTGTTAGCTACCGCCACTGCCTTGTGGTGCAAAACGGCACAACCGATTTGGGCGAAATGACACCGCCACACGACATTAGCGGCAGGGTTGTTGGCGAATATTTAAGCAAAAGCCAAAACGCCGCACCCCTTATTGATTTAATGAAAAAGAGCTATGACATACTTAAAGACCACCCCGTAAACCTTAAAAGGCGTGAAAAGGGCGAAAACGAGGCAAACTCGATTTGGCTTTGGGGCGAAGGCAGAAAACCCGATTTGCAAAACTTTTTTGAAAAGAATGGTGTTAAAGCCGCAGTTATAAGCGCGGTTGATTTACTTAAAGGTATTGGCATTTGCGCCGATATGCAAACCCCTGATATAAAGGGTGCAACAGGTTATCTCGACACCGATTTTGAAGGCAAAGCCGACGCCGCAATAACTGCGTTTAAGGACGGTTGCGATTTAGTATATCTTCATATTGAAGCACCCGATGAATGTGGTCACCGTGGCGAAGCTGAAAATAAAGTGAAAGCCATTGAGCTTATTGAGCAGCGTGCATTCAATTCAATTTATGATTATCTTATGGGTTGTGGTGAAGATTTCAGAATTTTAATTATGCCCGACCACCCCACACCGCTTAACACAAAAACCCACTCTCGCGAGGCGGTACCCTATTTAATATACGACAGTCGAAAGGTTTTACAGGGTGTTGAAAGCTTTACCGAAAAAAATGCCCAAAGCACAGGCATTTTTGTGGAGCACGGCCCAAATATTATGGATAAATTGCTTGAAAAATTTTAAACAATTTCGTTTTTCAGTAATCCAAAATAATGCAAATTTTTGTGTTTATGTAAACTAATGCAACCTTAAAAGTTATTAAACTTATCCACCGAAATATTAACCCTTTTACTATTTTTTGAACGATAAATCAAGGTTTTGGGGCATTTTTCGGTGGATAACTATGTTAATAAGTTGAAAAACCATTTGTTTGTTAATAATTTTTTAATGAAATTATGTAAATCATTTCGATAAGTTTCGACAAAATTTTTATTACTGAAAACTCAACAAGGAGTATATTTTGAAACGCACTAAATTAAAAGACAGAATTTTACCACCTTACACCCGCGGTGAAGAAATTTTTAATATGGTTTCGCACATTTCGGGTGGCGGTTTGGGTGTTGTTATGGCTACCCTTTGCATTGTAAAAGCATTTTTAAATAATAACGCCTTTCAAATAGTTGGCGCATTTATTTACGGCTTTTCAATGGTTATACTTTACACCATGTCAAGCGTATATCACGGACTTGTACCCACTACCGCCAAAAAGGTTTTTCAAATAATTGACCACTGCGCTATTTTTATTCTGATAGCCGGTACCTACACCCCCATTGCCCTTTGTTCTTTACGGGAATATAACCCATATTTCGGTTGGGGGCTTTTCGGTTTTGTGTGGGTAATGGCCATTTTAGGTGTTACCTTTAACGCAATTGACCTTAAAAAATACAGCGTTTTTTCAAATATATGCTATATCGCGGTTGGCTGGTGTGTGCTGCTTGTTATAAAGGCACTGCTGAAATCTATGGCGCTTGCGGGCTTTTGGTGGCTTTTAGCGGGCGGTATTGCCTACACCTTTGGCGCTATATTTTTTGCCGTTGCCGCAGTTAAGAAAACCAAATATATTCATTCGGTCTTCCACCTTTTTGTTGTGGCGGGCAGCGTTTTGCAATTCTTTGCAATTTTCTTTTATGTTTTAATTTAAACCAACATATTGGGAATAATTATTTAGAGGTGTTTAAATTGAAAACTATTGAAGAAATAAGAGAAATTTTTAAAGCCGACCGCTTTGCCACATTAAACGGCGCTTATATTGAAGAGGTGGGCGACGGTTATTCGGTATGCAGTATTGAAATTAACGAAAACCATAAAAACGCAGTAGGCGCAGTTATGGGCGGCGTCCCCTTTATGTTGGCGGATTTTGCCTTTGCGGTTGCCGTTAACCACGAAACCATGAATACCGTTTCATTAAGCTCAACCATTTCGTTTTTAGGTGTTGCAAAGGGCAACCGACTTATTGCAAAAGCCGAATGTGTTAAATTTGGAAGAGCCACCTGCTATTACACTGTCCATATTACAGACGAAATCGGCACTAGGGTTGCCGAGGTCGTGTTTACCGGCTTTAATAAAAACTAAAACCGTATATTAAACAAACTCCCCGTTTTTACTTGAAAAAAACGGGGTTTTATATTATACTATTTCTCGGTGATAATATGAGAATGCGAAAAAAGAAATATTTAAACGAAAGGTTAGAAGCAGTTTCTAATAACCTTTTTACCATAAATATTGAAGACCGAAATTTTAACACAGCTGTTGAAGAAAAAGAATATATAGATTTTAAAGAAATTTTTAAAAACGACAACCCAATTTATCTTGAAATTGGTTGCGGCAAGGGTAAGTTTGCTTGCGAATATGCTAAAACCCACCCTGAAATCAACTTAATTGCGGTGGAAAAAACCGCAAATGTTATTGTGGGTGCTTGTGAAAACGCGCAAAAAGAAAATATTGAAAATTTGTTTTTTATTGGTGGCAGTGCGGAATATTTACCCCGCTTTATTGCGCCAAATACTATTGACCGCATTTTCTTAAACTTTTCTTGCCCGTTTCCCAAAAAGGCGTATGCCGCACACCGCTTAACACATAAAAGATTTTTGAAAATTTATAAAGAGCTTCTTAAAAAAGGTGCCGAAATTCACCAAAAAACCGACAATATGCACTTTTTTGAATTTTCTATTGAAGAATTTTCACAGTCGGGCTTTCAGCTTAAAAATGTCACCTTTGACCTGCACAACAGCGGTTTTGAAGGCAACATTGTGACCGAATACGAAGCAAGGTTTTCATCACAAGGTTTCCCAATTTATCGTTTAGAAGCTTTTTTAGGAGAAGAAAATGATTAACTTTAACATAGAAAAAATTGCCCCCCTTTGCAGTGATTTTGGCATTACATTAGATGATGACAAAATTAAAAAGCTAAACCTTTACGGCAATTTACTTATTGAATGGAACGAGAAAATAAACCTTACCGCTATAACCGAGCCGGAAGATGTTTTAATTAAGCATTTTTATGACTGCATTTTGTTTTTTAAAAATGTTAATGTGCCACAGGGCGCTAAAATTATTGATGTCGGCACAGGTGCGGGCTTTCCGGGGCTTGTTTTAAAAATTGTCCGCCCCGACCTTAAAGTAACCTTGCTTGACAGTTTGAATAAACGCATCAATTTTTTAAAGGATGTTATTGACAAATGCGGTCTTTCGGATATCGAGGCAATTCACAGCCGCGCCGAAGAGGGCGGGAAAAACCCAAAATACCGCGAACGATATGACATTGCCTGTGCGCGTGCCGTTGCGGCAATGCCCACACTTTTGAAGTCGGAGGCCAAGCGGTCTTAGGAAGACAAACCAAATGATCAAC
>JAZSNW010000102.1:0-10088 GCA_045536615.1 Acutalibacteraceae bacterium
GCGGCTGACCACAATCAGCTTACAATGGAATTTATGAAGAAAACCGCGCTTCGCCACGGTCTTGTTTGCCTTTTGCATGAAAAACCTTATGAAAGGGTAAACGGTAGCGGTAAGCATAACAACTGGTCTATTTCTACTGATACAGGCATTAACTTTTTAAAAGCGGGTAAAAACCCTGCCGACAACAAGTTGTTTGTTTTAACTATGGCGGCTGTTATAGAAACGGTGGACAAGCACCAAGATTTACTTAGAATTGCAGTTGCAACTGCTGGTAACGACCACCGTTTAGGCGGTCACGAAGCACCCCCTGCGATTATTTCAATTTTCCTTGGTGAAGAACTTACCGATTTATTAACATCGATTGCTAACGGTAGCCATCACGATAATGCAAAGCGCGTTAAAATGAAAATTGCGGCTGAAATTATCCCCGAATTTAAAAAGGATAATGCTGACCGCAACCGCACTTCGCCCTTTGCTTTCACCGGTAACAAGTTTGAATTTAGAATGCTTGGTTCGGCTTCTTCAATTTCTGACACTAATGTTATGATAAACACGATGGTGGCGGATGTATTTGAAAACTATGCCGAACGTCTTGAAAAAGCGGATGATGTATTAGGTGAAGTTAATCTTATAGTTAAAGAAGTTATGGAAAACCATAAACGCATTATCTTTAACGGTGACGGTTATTCGGCCGAATGGGAAATTGAAGCCGAAAAACGCGGTCTTTTAAATCTTCGTAGTACAGTCGATGCGTTACCGCTTTTAAAAAGCGAAGATAATATCGCCTTGTTTGAACGCCACGGTGTTTTGAACCGCGCTGAAATAAATTCACGTGTGGATATTATTCTTGAAAATTACACAAAGGTAATACATATTGAAGCATTAACACTTCTTGAAATGATAAACCGCGGTGTTATTCCCGCAATTACAAGATATTCAAACATTTTGTGCGAAACCATAAATAATAAAAACTCTATCCGTGTGGATAGCAGTGTTGAAAGTGAACTTTTAAGCCGCCTTACCGCCGCTAATAAGGAACTTTTTGCACTTTCGTCACAACTTAAAATGGCGGTTTCGTCAATCGAAAGGGAAAAGGATATTCTTAAAAAAGCCACCGAATATCACGACACAATTTTAAAGATTATGGCTGATATTCGCAAGTATTCCGATTCGGCTGAAAGTGTTGTTCCTGAAAGTGATTGGCCATATCCAAGTTATGGTGATTTGCTTTTTAAAATTTAAAAAAATAAAAATCGGCACCCTATTGGGTACCGATTTTTTATTTTGCTTATGGATTAGCAGCAACCGTTATTGCCACAGCCGTTGTCACAGCCGCAACCACCGTTGCCCCAACCGCCGCAGCAGAAGAGGATGAGGATTAAAATGATAATCCAAGAACAACCATTATTACACATATTGAATAACCTCCTTTTTGGTTTTCGTTACATACTATGTTAAAAAAATTAAGGTGTTACAAAAAATATTTTAAGAAAGTGTTTGACTTTTCCTGACTTTTGTGTATAATTAAAGTCAGAGAAAGTCAAAAATCGTTAATGTAAGGTGATTTTATGAGATTAAGCGACTTAATTACAAAAGAAATTATAAAAATGTTAAACGAATCGGAAGCGCATACAGCCGAAATTCAACGCAATGAATTTGCAAATTTAATGGGCTGTGCTCCAAGCCAAATAAATTATGTGTTGTCATCCCGCTTCACGCCCGAACACGGATATATTATTGAAAGCCGTAGAGGTGGCGGGGGATATATCCGCATTAGGCGTGTTATTATGAATCATACATCGGCTTTGATGCACATAATAAATGCGATAGGTGACAATATTGACGCACTTTCAACCCGTGTATTGCTTGAAAACTGTATCGAAAGCGGTGTGGTTTCAAGTGAAGTTGCCAAGGTTATGGCGGCGGCAGTTTCAAATTCGGTAATGCAAAACATTCCGCCACAATATAAAGACACAATTCGTGCGGTTATTTTAAAGCAAATGCTTATGACACAAATTTAGGAGATGTTATTTATGATTTGTGAAAAATGTGGAAAAAATCACGCAACCACCCATATTAAAACGGTGGTTAACGGAATAGTTAAAGAATATAATCTTTGCAGTGCTTGTGCCGCTATAAGCGGTTATGGTTCGAGCGGTATAACAGGTATGGTTGCTTCATTGCTTGGGGAAGTTTCACAACCAACACTTAAAAACCAAAAACAGTGTTCGCTTTGTGGGGCAACATTTTCTGACATTGCTCACA
The DNA here is from genome assembly GCA_045536615.1 of Acutalibacteraceae bacterium. Taxonomy (GTDB): domain Bacteria; phylum Bacillota; class Clostridia; order Oscillospirales; family Acutalibacteraceae; genus UBA737. The sequence goes on from JAZSNW010000102.1 coordinate 2,266, forward strand.
GCGGTAAAATGGGTTGCGGTGAATGTTATAAAACATTTAGAGAAGAACTGTTACCTTATATAAAAAGAATTCACGGTGCATCTTCACACGCGGGTAAAATACCAAATCGAGCACCGCTTGTTGTGAAACCGAAGGAAAAAACAATAGATGATTTAAGGCAAGAATTATCACGCCTTGTGGCCGAAGAAAAATATGAACAAGCCGCAGTAATTCGTGACAAAATTAAAGGGATGGAGGGTAATATAAATGAGTAGATGGTATAGCGATTTATCCGCACAAAACGATGTTGCGGTTAGTTGTCGTATACGGCTTGCGCGAAATATTGAAGATTTACCTTTTCCAAGCCGAATGACTGCCGATGACCGAAAAACGCTTAATGAAAGAGTAAAGTCGGCGATTTTAAACAGCAACACACCTTTTGCCAAAAATCTTAAATATATAAATATGTCTGATATACCTGAAATTCAGCGTTATGCAATGGTGGAAAGGCATATTATAAGCCCCGAATTTGCCGCTAAAACCGACGATACTGCTATCATACTGTCAGAAGATGAAAGCATAAGTATTATGATAGGTGAAGAGGACCACATTCGTATTCAAGTTTTAAATTCGGGTATGAATTTAAAGGATGCTTACAACCTGGCTGAAAGTATTGATTCACTTTTATCGATAGGGCTTAATTTTGCTTTTGATAAAGATTTTGGATATTTAACCGAATGTCCCACAAATTTGGGCACAGGGCTGCGCGCTTCGGTAATGCTTCATTTACCCGCGCTTGAAAACAACGGCGAAATAGCAGGACTTATTGATTCAATAAGTAAAATAGGTTTTACCGTTCGCGGAATGTATGGCGAAGGTTCGAAATCTTTGGCGTCGCTTTACCAAGTTTCAAACCAAATCACCTTGGGAATTAGCGAAAACAGCGCCCTTGAAAACCTTAAAATAATTACAACACAACTCATAGAAAAGGAATTAAATGCAAGACGAACGCTTAATAAAATAAATCTTGAAGATATTTGTTGGCGTGCAGTCGGAATTCTTAAAACTGCAAGAGTTTTAACAAGCGAAGAAATGATAAATTTAATTTCGCGTGTTAAGCTTGGCAAAAGTATGGGCATAATTGATATTGATTGCAGTCCTATTAAAATTTTAATTGAAGCACAGCCATATATGCTGATGCAAAAGTACGGTGTAATGGAACCTGTTGACCGTGACATTTGCCGTGCAAATATGATTAGAGGCGATTTATAAATGAAATATAATTTCAAAGGTTTTACCGCCAAATCTAACGAAGCGTTAAACCAAGCGATAAATTCGGCGGAAATTTTGGGCCACACCTATGTCGGAAGCGAACATTTGCTTTTAGGTCTTTTACGCGTTGGTGGCGGTGTGGCGGATACTATACTGACAAAATACGGCGTGACTGCCGAAAAGGTTGAAGAACTTATTCGCAGTCAAATTGGTTGTGGCACAAAAACCCGACTGTCACCCGATTTTTTCACACCCCGCGCCAAGCAGGTAATCGAACTTGCAATGTCAAACAAGATAAATTCGGGTAAACAGCTTGTCGGAACAGAGCATTTGCTGCTTGGAATACTTGGCGAGGGTGATAACTTTGCCATTAGGTTTTTAAACGATTTGGATGTGGATGTTGCAAACCTTACCCGTGAACTTTTAGAGGCAACGGAGGTGGATATTAACACCAAAACCGAAAAAGCACCCGTAAACGGCAAAAACGATAAGATACCAACCCTTTCAAAATATGGCAGAGATTTAACAGAAGATGCCAAAAATGGCAAAATCGACCCTGTTATAGGGCGACAAAACGAGGTTGAGCGTGTAATTCAAATTTTGTGCCGCCGCACTAAAAATAACCCCTGCTTAGTGGGTGAACCGGGTGTGGGCAAAACCGCAATTATTGAAGGTTTGGCACAACAAATAAGTGACGGCAATGTGCCCGAAATTTTGCAAAACAAAAGAATTTTCACACTTGATTTAACAGGTGTGGTTGCGGGTACAAAATATCGTGGTGATTTTGAAGACAGAATAAAATCAATTATTGATGAAGTAATAAAATCTGATAATATAATTTTGTTTATAGACGAAATTCATACCATAATCGGTGCCGGCTCGGCCGAGGGCTCAACCGATGCTGCAAATATTTTAAAGCCGTCGTTGGCGCGTGGCGAATTTCAGCTTATAGGTGCTACAACCCTTTCTGAATACCGCAAAAACATCGAAAAAGATTCCGCACTTGAACGCCGTTTTCAACCTGTGACTGTTAACGAGCCAAACGAAGAGGACAGTATTTTAATTTTAAAGGGTATTCGTGATAAGTATGAGGCGCATCATAAGGTAACGATAACTGACGATGCAATTAAAGCATCAGTTGTGCTTTCTTCACGCTATATTAGTGACCGCTTTTTGCCTGACAAGGCGATTGACCTTATTGATGAGGCGGCTTCTCGAGTGCGACTTAATGCATCGGCAATACCTCAAAAAATTAAAGAGTTGGAACAAAAAATTACCGAACTTGACGAAGAAAAAGAAGAAGCAATAAATTCGCAAGAATTTGAACGCGCTGCCGATTTGCGCGATAAGGTTTCAAACCTTAAAGCTGACCTTGAAGCCGAGCGTGAAATTTGGCGAAAAGATAACGAGCACATAAACGGTAGTGTGGGTGAAGAAGAAATTGCCCAAATTGTTTCAAGTTGGACAGGTGTGCCGGTTTCACAACTAACCGAAGAAGAAAGCGACCGCCTTTTAAAAATGGAAGGCGAACTTCATAACCGAATTGTTGGCCAAGATGAAGCGGTGTCAGCGGTTTCAAAGGCGATAAGGCGAGGCAGAGTAGGACTAAAAGACCCAAAACGACCGATTGGCTCGTTCATATTTTTAGGACCGACAGGTGTCGGTAAAACCGAACTTTGCAAGGCGCTTGCTGCCGCTATGTTCGGCAATGAAAATATGATGATACGGCTTGATATGTCGGAATATATGGAAAAGCACACAGTTTCCCGTTTGGTTGGCTCGCCACCAGGTTATGTCGGTTTTGATGAAGGCGGTCAACTTACCGAAAAGGTGCGCCGCCATCCGTATTCTGTTGTTTTGTTTGATGAAATTGAAAAAGCGCACCCCGATGTGTTTAATATTCTTCTTCAAATTTTAGAGGATGGAATTTTAACCGATTCGCAGGGTAGACGGGTCGATTTTAAAAACACGGTTATTATTATGACTTCAAATGTGGGCGCGCGGCTTATTACCGAAAAGCGTGTCAGCTTTGGTTTTTCGCAAAGCGATAATGACAGCAATGCCGATATTAAAACGTCGGTTTTAAACGAACTTAAAAACACCTTCCGCCCTGAATTTTTAAACCGTGTTGATGACATTGTGGTTTTCACAAAGCTTACAAAACCGCAAATTGAAGAAATCGCCGAAAAAATGCTTAATAATTTGGCACAGCGTACCAAGACACTTGAAATTGATATTGTTTTTGATGACAGCGTTAAAGCCGAACTTGCCACAAAGGGCTTTGATGAGGTTTATGGTGCAAGACCGTTAAGACGCGAAATTCAAAATAAAATTGAGGATGTTTTAAGCGAAAAGATTTTGGACGGCAGCATTAAAAAAGGCGATAAGGTAGTATGCGAATTTAAAGAAAATAAGTTTCTTTTTAAATAAAAAATATATGTTTTTTAAGACAAGGAATGAAAATTTCCTTGTCTTTTTTTGTTTTTTTAAAAAAATCCAAAAAAACACTTGATTTTTTTAAATTTGGGGCGTATAATGGCATTGTAGTGGTGCAAAGTGTCACTAAAAACTATCAAAGTGCATTAAAGTGGTGGAAAAAGAGGTGAAAATCCGTGCTTTTTGGTGGTTACCAACATAATATTGATAAAAAGGGCAGGGTTTTCATTCCTGCAAAGTTCCGCGAAGAATTGGGCGAGGAGTTTTATATTTGCCGTTCAATTTTTGGCAAGCGTTGTCTTTGCGTTTATTCACAAAGCGAATGGGACAAGCTTGTAGAACAAATAAGCACCCTTCCAAATACAAAATCAAACGATTTAAAACGTTTTTTATATGACGGTACATTTACTGTTGGATTTGACAGTCAGGGCAGAATTTTAATTCCCGCAGGACTTAGAGAATATTCACTATTAGAAGGTGAAGCGCGTATTATTGGTATGGCTTCAAACCTTGAAATTTGGAATACGGAACTTTGGGCTAAGGAAAACGAAAAATATACACCGGAAAATATCGCTTCCATTGTTGAGGAGTTGAACTTCTAATTATGGAATTTAATCATATTTCGGTTTTACTGAATGAAACAATTTCCGCACTCAATATTAAGGCGGACGGAATTTATATTGACGGTACTGCCGGTGGGGCGGGTCATTCAAAGGAAATTGCCAAAAAGCTTAAAAACGGTTTGCTTTTGGCGCTTGACCAAGACCCTGATGCAGTAAAAATTGCAAGCGAGCGACTAAATGGTCTTCCCGCAAAGGTTATAAGAAGCAACTTTGCCGATATGGACAAGGTCGCCAAAAACGAGGGAATAGACAAGGTAGACGGCATATTGCTTGATTTAGGGGTTTCATCCTATCAGCTTGATACTGCCGAAAGGGGCTTTTCTTATCATAAAGAGTCTCGCCTTGATATGCGTATGAGTCAAAGCGGTTTAAGTGCCGAAGATGTGGTAAATGATTTTACCGCACAGGAATTAAGTGATATTTTCTTCCGCTTTGGCGAAGAAAAGTTTTCAAAAAGAATTGCTGACAGAATTATTGCTGAACGCCAAAAGGCAAGAATTACAACCACAACACAGCTTGCCGATATAATTGCATCGGCTTATCCTGCGGCGGCACGCCGTGACGGACACCCGGCCCGAAAATGCTTTCAAGCAATAAGAATTGCGGTAAACGGCGAACTTGACCGTCTGAATGAAGTGCTTGATATTGCATTTAACTTACTTAAAAAAGATGGTGTGTTGGCGATTATAACCTTCCATTCGTTAGAAGATAGAATGGTTAAACTTAGGTTTAAGGAATACTGCACAGGTTGTACCTGTCCGCCCGATATTCCTGTTTGTGTTTGCGGTAAAACCCCGCGTGGCCATTTGCTTACACGAAAACCTATTGAGCCAACTTATGAGGAACTTGAAAATAATCCACGAAGCAGAAGTGCAAAATTAAGGGTAATAATAAAAAATTAGGAGGAGAGCAATGAACAACATTAAATATTATAATGACAGCTTGGCTTATGATTTTGAAATGTTTATGCCAAAGCAAAATAAAAATGCCGAGCAGCAAAATAATATTGTTGTTATGCCTAAAACTGCTCGCAAAACAAAGGCAAGACGCAAAGCGGCAGCAAGGCGACTTTCTCCCGCTGTATCGGCTATAATGGTTGCGGTTGTTGTTTTATCAGCCGTATGTGCCAATTTAGCCATTCGTCTTAAAATAAACGAAGTTAAAGCCGAAATAAACGATGTTAAATCGGCCATTGCTGAACTTGACAGCGAAAAAACCGTTTTAGAGGTTGAACTTGAACGCAGAATTTCTTATGCAAATCTTGAAGTTGAGGCAATGCAACTTGGTATGAAGAAACCCGATAAGGATGATGTTACTTATATAAGGGTTAACGATAGTAATGCATGTAAAACATCAGACGGTACTTTGCTTAAAGCAGAGTAATAAAAATTATGTTAAAGTTAATATATTAAATAAAGGGTACGAGAGCTGAAATAAGTCGGCTCTCGTATTCGGGTATAATGAGTTTAAGTTAAAATCAAGAAAGGAAGGCGTAAAATGGCAAAAAAAGCAGGTAAATCAATGATTTTTCGAATTAAAATAATAATGCTTGTAGTGATAATTGCGCTTTCCGGTGTTTCGGGCGCAAGTCTTACAAACATTATGATTTTAAAAGGTGAAGAATATCAGACAAAAGCGTCAGAACAACAACTTTATGACAGTCTTGTTACTGCACCCCGTGGCGATATTTATGACCGTAATATGCAAGTTTTGGCGACAAGTTCAACAGCGTGGACGGTTTATATAACACCAAACGGAATTAAAAAAATTAAAGATGATGCAAAGCGTGAAACTGTGCGTGTCACCATTGCAAAAGGTCTTTCGGAAATTTTGGATGTCGATTATGACACGGTTTATAATAATACCGATAAAAATTCATATTATGTAATTGTTAAAAAGAAAATTGAAAAATCAACTGCGGATGAAATTCGCAAATTTATAAATGATAATAAAGATTTGGAAATAACCAAATATATCGGTCTTGATGAAACCACAAAAAGATATTATCCAAACGATTCATTAGCATCGGTAGTGCTTGGGTTTGTCGGCGCTGACGAACAAGGCCTTTCAGGGCTTGAAAGTTTTTACGACAATGAACTTACAGGTATTGCGGGCAGGGTTGTTGCCGCTAAAAATGCCCTTGGTACTGATATGCCCTTTACCTATGAAAAGGTTGAAGAGGCAATAAAAGGTAATTCGCTTGTTTTAACACTTGATTCTTATATTCAATACACTTGTGAAAAATATCTTGAAACCGCCATTGAACAAAACAAGGTTGCCGAACGTGGCGCAGCGGTTGTTATGAATGTTAACACAGGTGCAATTTTAGCTATGGCGGTAAAGGGTGACTTTAACCCTAACGATCCGTTTACCCTTTCAACAACAGACCAAGCCAAAATTGATGCGTTGACAAACGAAGAAGAAAAAACAAAACTTAAAAATGAACTTTTAAACCGTCAATGGCGAAATAAAGCCATTTCCGACTCTTACGAACCGGGTTCGGTTTTCAAGGTTGTTACTGCTTCAATTGCTATTGAAGAAAATTTGATAAACAAAAACAACAGCTTTTTCTGTAACGGTCACACAAGTGTAGCAGGGCAGAGATATGGTTGTTGGAAACACGGTGGTCACGGCACACAAAACTTGCAACAAGCCATTTCTAATTCTTGCAACCCTGCATTTATTACCATCGGTCAACTTGCGGGTATTTCAACCTTTTCAAAATATTTCAAAGCGTTTGGTTTTGCCGAAAAAACAGGTATAGATTTGCCCGGTGAATCACGCTCGACCTATCACAAGCAAGAAAATATGGGCGTTGTTGAATTAGCATCTTCATCATTTGGTCAAACTTTTAATGTAACACCTATTCAAATGATGTCGGCGGTTTCGGCAGCAGTTAACGGCGGTTATCTTGTGCAACCGCATTTGGTTTCAAAAACCGTTAATGAAGCGGGTAAGGTTGTTAAAACCACTACCACAACCTATAAACGACAAGTTATTTCTGAAACAACTTCTGCCACAATGCGCGAACTTATGGAATTTGTTTCAAAAAATGGTGCTAAAAACTCATTGGTGCCGGGCTATAGAATCGGTACAAAAACCGGTACTTCACAAAAAGTTTCAAAAATTCAAGCAACAGGTGACACCTATCTTTACATCGGTTCTTGTATAACCGTAGCACCCATCGACAACCCCGAAATTGCCGTTTTGGTAATGCTTGACGAACCAAAGGGTTCGAATTATTATGGTGGTGTAATTTCGGCTCCGGTAAATTCAAAAATTATGGGTGATGTTCTTCCATATCTTGGTTATGAACCAAGTTATACCGAAGAAGAAATTAAAAAACTTGCGGTTGACGTTCCTGATGTTACAAATATTGCTTTGAACGATGCAAAAGTTAAAATTACTAATTCTAAACTTGAATATAAAATTGTTGGCAGCGGTGAAAAGGTTATCCGTCAACTGCCCGAAGCGGGAAGTAAGGTTTCAACCGGTGGTGTTGTAATTCTTTAA
>JAZSNW010000052.1:0-5258 GCA_045536615.1 Acutalibacteraceae bacterium
AGTCAAATTACAACCTTGAAACAGTTGTTACAAATTGGTAAATATTGTATATAGGGGATAGTTTTTATCTTCAATTAGATTGACAACTATATATATAATATAGTATAATTTGATGTTAAGGGAGATGATTTTGTGATCGACAAAAGTATTAAAAAATTAGTATGCTATGGTCTTTCGAAAAACCTTTTTGAAAAGTGTGACGAAATTTTTATAACCAACCGCATTTTAGAAATTTTAAACCTTGACAGCATTGACTGTGACGAGGATTTTTGCGATGTTGATTTAGAATCTACTTTAAAAGAAATTTTAGATTTTGCGGTAGAAAAAGGTCTTGTTGATGACAACATTACCGAGCGTGACCTTTTTGATACTAAAATTATGTCGGCTTTGATGCCAAGACCAAGCGAAGTTATCGGTAAATTCAACCAACTTTATAAAGAATCTCCCCAAAAGGCAACCGATTATTATTTCACTTTAAGCCAAAACAGTGATTACATACGCCGCTATCGCGTGGCAAAGGACCTTAAATGGCTAGCTGACACCGAATACGGCGAAATGGATATTACCATAAACCTTTCAAAACCTGAAAAAGATCCAAAATCAATTCTTGCGGCTAAAAATGCACCGCAGTCAAGCTACCCCAAATGCTTACTTTGCAAGGAGTGTGAGGGTTATGCCGGCAGAATTAACTTCCCAGCCAGACAAAACCACCGAATTATTCCCGTTACCTTAAACGGTGAACAATGGTTTTGGCAATATTCACCCTATGTTTATTATAACGAGCATTGCATTGCCTTTAACGGCGAACACACACCAATGAAGGTGGATATAACCACCCTTAAAAAGCTTTTTGATTTTGTTAAAACCTATCCGCATTATTTCATTGGCTCAAATGCAGGACTTCCTGTTGTTGGCGGTTCGATTTTGGCACACGAACATTTCCAAGGCGGCCGTTATACCTTTGCAATGGAAAAGGCCAAGTTAGAATATGAAATGACCTTTGACGGTTTTGAAGACATAAAAGCAGGTATTGTAAAATGGCCAATGTCGGTTATCCGCTTAAACGGTGCCGACTGTGACCGTGTGATAGAACTTGGCGGCAAAATTTTAACCGCTTGGGAAAATTACACCGACGAAGATGTTTTCATCTTTGCCGAAACCGATGGTGAAAAGCACAACGCCATCACCCCGATTGCCCGCAAACGCAGTGATAATTTCGAGCTTGACATTGTACTTCGCAACAACATCATCACCGAAGAATACCCCTTAGGTGTCTATCATCCTCACAAAGAAAAACACCACATTAAAAAAGAAAACATCGGTCTTATTGAAGTTATGGGATTGGCAGTTCTTCCCGGTCGCTTAAAACAAGAAATGGCCGATTTAGAAATTGCCATTTTAGAAAACCGCAACATTAAAGATGATGAGACACTTTCAAAACACGCTGACTGGGCAGAAGAAATTAAGGCAAAATATCAAGACCTTAATAAAGACAACATTGGCGATATTATTAAAAAAGAAATCGGCATTGTTTTCTCGAAAGTGCTTGAAGATGCAGGCGTTTATAAGCGTGACCAAAAGGGTCAGGCCGCCTTTAAGAAGTTTATAGAAAGCGTGAAATAATGTTTGTCACCGTATTAACACAGGTTGTTATACTTTTTATTCTTATTTTTGTTGGCTTCATACTTACAAAAATAAAAATGCTTAACGACCAAAGTGTGAAAAGCTTAACCGACTTGGCGCTGATTTTGGTGACATAAAATGCCTTTTAACGATTTTGTTAAGGTTGATTGTTTTCCCCGCTGTCGCAATTTTAGGTATGTGGCTGTGCGGTGTAAAGGGTAATATGCTCATATCTCAGGCAATTTGCTGTGCCGCACCTGTTGCCGCAAACACAACAATGTTTTCGGCAAAATACGGCCGCGATACCGAGCTTTCGGTTAATCTTGTTTCACTTAGCACATTATTATCACTTATAACTATGCCAATAATGATTACATTGACGGAAAAATTAGCAACATTATGATAAATTATATACACGAACCTACCCCGCTTCAATGCGGACAAGCAGTTTTGGCAATGCTTACAGGAATACCCGTTTGTGATATTGTCAAAACCTTAAATAACGAAAAGGAAACCAAACTTTGCGAAATGCTTGATTTTTTAAATAAAAACGGCTTTCGGGTGGAAAATAAAAGAATAGTAGTGTTAGATAAGAAAGAGTTTCCCAAAATCGCACTTTTAAGTCTTGAAACACCACGCTGTTGGCATTGGTCGCTTTATTATGACGGTACCTTTTACGACCCTGAACATAACATTTTAAACGACTTTCCAACCGCTAAACGAAAATATTATTGGAAAATTGAAAAAATATCGGAGGATATATGTTAGAGCTTAAAAACATATGCTTTTCTGCCGAAACAGAAGATGGCACCGAAAAGCAAATTTTAAAGGATGTAAACCTTAAAATTGATGACGGCTTTGTAGTTATTACCGGTCCTAACGGCGGTGGCAAATCTACTTTGGCCAAAATTATTGCAGGTATCATCACCCCAACATCCGGTCAAATTCTTTTAGACGGCAAGGATATCACAAACCTTTCTATTACCGAACGCGCACAGCAAGGCATCAGCTTTGCTTTTCAGCAACCCGTTCGCTTTAAGGGTATTACAGTTTATGACCTTATAAGTCTTGCCGCAGGGGAAGAAATTGACATTACAAAAGCTTGTGGTTATTTGTCACAAGTTGGTCTTTGCGCCCGCGATTACATTAACCGCGAGGTTAATGCTTCACTTTCAGGCGGCGAGCTTAAAAGAATTGAAATTGCAACCGTTTTAGCGCGTTCTACCAAAGTTTCAATTTTTGACGAACCCGAAGCCGGTATCGACCTTTGGAGCTTTAACAGCTTAATTAAAGTTTTTGAAAAAATGCATAATACCCTTGGCGGCAGCATTATAATTATCTCACACCAGGAACGCATTTTAAACATTGCCGACAAGGTTGTGGTTATTGCAAACGGAAGCGTAAAGGACGAAGGTAAAAAGGATGATATTTTACCCTCGCTTTTACATGCTGCAGATGCCGCCTGCAAAGTGCTGACCGACGCAATGGAGGTGTGATTTGATGAACAACACAGAAAAAGAACTTTTAAAAATGATTGCCGATATCGACGGCACCCCATCGGGCGCATTTAATATTCGTGCAAATGGTGCGCTTTCATCCCGTCACGTCACCGAAAATGTTGACATAAAAGAAAAAGCAGGTGTTTCGGGCATTGAAATTATCATTAAGCCAAACACCGTTGGTGAAAAAATCCACATTCCTGTTATCATTAGCGAAAGCGGTTTACAGGAAATGGTTTATAACGATTTTATAATCGGCGAAAATTGTGATATTGAAATTGTTGCAGGTTGCGGTATTCATAACTGCGGAAGTGAGGAATCACGCCACGATGGTATTCACACCTTTTTTGTTGGCAAAAACGCCAAGGTAAAATATATTGAAAAGCATGTTGGCGAAGGTGACGGCGAAGGCGGTAAAAATATGAACCCAACCACCGTTATCAACATTGATGATGGTGGCTATATGGAAATGGAAACCACCCAAATTAAAGGTATTGATTCAACAAAGCGCATTACAAAAGCACGCCTTTCTGACAATGCAACACTTATTGTTAAAGAAAAGCTTATGACCCACGGCAGTCAATATGCCGAAACCGACTTTACTGTTGACCTTGACGGTGAAAATTCAAGTGCCAATGTGATTTCGCGTTCGGTTGCGAAGGATAAATCCAACCAGCTTTTCGTTTCCCGCATTAACGGCAACAACATTTGCACAGGTCACACCGAATGTGACGCCATTATTATGGATGATGCCCACGTTTCTGCCCTTCCCCAAATCACCGCAAACCATATTGATGCGGCCCTTATTCACGAAGCGGCAATTGGTAAAATTGCGGGCGAACAACTTATTAAACTTATGACTTTGGGTCTTTCGGAACAACAAGCCGAAGAACAAATCGTAAACGGATTTTTAAAATAATATCTATAACAAAAACCCACTTAGCAAAGAGTAGGCTTCCTAAGGACAGAAAAAACTGTGCAGATGATTTCTGCACAGTTTTTCTTTTGTCTCACACCGTTACAAGCAGGACATTTTGGCGCCCAAATGTCACTTGTTAGGAGAACCTAAAACCCTTTTAACCTATCTCAAAGAAGTGATATTGTGAGACAGGTCTCACAGTTATATTTGACCTTACGGTCAAGTGATATTAAAACCTTGCGGTTTTAGTGATATTTTATTCGCCCATAAACTGCCGAAGGCAATATCACTCGGCTTTTAGCCGAATATCACTGCGAATCAATACAACTCGCCTTTGGCGAATAAAACTGGCCAAGTGTCCTTACGAACACTTGGCCAATGCTAAGTGGGTTTTAATTTTAATATCCTAAATCTTCATCACATAAAATGACGGTCATTCGGCCATTATTGCGTTGCATACCGCTTATAAGATAATTCATACAAATACGGCGGGGATTGCGGCAACCATCGGCAAAATCAGGGTTGTCGTTATTTAAAAGTGACACACAGTGTCCTAATTTTGCACAGGGGTTGTCAATGCCAAGTCGCACACAGTTTTTAGGTGCGGCAACTTTTTTAACACGCAAGAATGCATCGTTTAAATTTTTTACAATTTTGTTTTTACCAACCACCATAATAACTTTTTTAGGGCCAAAAGCAATGGCGGAAATGCGGTTTGAAAAGCCGTCAACATTTAAAAGCTCGCCCTTTTCGGTTACAGCATTTGCCGAGCAAAAATAAAAATCACAGCCAATAATTTCTTTAAAGACTTGCTGTTGCTCTTCGGTGGTTATGCCCGGTTTGTTTCGATTGTAAAAATTATAGCAAGGTTTGTTTATAAGCTCCCACACACCACTTTCAACAAGCGAAACAGAGCCACCACTTGAAATTTTTGCACCCTCAAAAAGCATATCCTCAACTATTGCAGGGATTTCATCCTTTGTTTTGCAAGTAATTACATTTATATTATTTTGCTTTAACGCATTTATTACCTTTTCCAAAGCTTCCACCTCTGATTTTTGAAAATAAAATTATTAAAATAACACCCGTAAGCACACCGCAAAAGTCGATAAATACATCCGTTATTGTGCCGGCTCTGCCCTCAACAAAAAGTTGCAAAGTTTCATCAAGTGATGCAATAAGTGTGCCGTAAGACAAAGCAACAAGCCATTTAAACC
>JAZSNW010000059.1:0-3188 GCA_045536615.1 Acutalibacteraceae bacterium
TTTGCCATACATCGAAAAACATCAATTTCGCCGCACAACACACGAATTTCACCATCAATGCAAACTATTCTTCCCCGCTTTCCGACAATTACGCTTGTAGGGTTGCCATTTTCATCAGTTCCCATTCGGGTTACATATTTAATTTCGCGCCCGTCCATACTTTTTAAAACGGGGTCATCCTTGTTCTTTTTTGAAAACCAAAGCATTTTTATTCATCAATTACCTTTTCATAAAGTTCAACCGCGCAAATTTCATCATAAGGCGGAATTTTAAGCGAAATAAGTTCGTTTTTTGAAGTGGGGATATTTTTACCGACATAGTCCCCTCTTATAGGGAGTTCGCGGTGACCGCGGTCAATAAGCACGGCAAATTGAATTGAAGCGGCGCGACCAAAACGCATTATGGCTTCCATTGCGGCCCTTGCGGTACGGCCTGTATATAACACATCATCCACCAAAACCACGTTTTTTTCCTTAACCGAAAATGGTATATCACACGGTTGTATCACAGGGTCAAGCGAATTTACCGTTAAATCGTCACGATAAAAGGTAATATCCAAAACTGCGGTGGGCACCTGTACCCCTTCAATTTTATAAATATTTTGGGCGATTGTTTCAGCAAGCGGAACACCACGGCGTTTTATGCCGATTATGCAAATATTATCGCAGCCATTGTTTTTTTCAACAATTTCGTGTGAAATTCGCATTAAGGCGCGGTTTACAGCCGACGCGTCCAAAAGTGTTGCTTTATATTTTTTCATTTTGACCCCCCAAAAAACAATTCACATAAAAACATTACCAATTACATAAACTATAACCGTACATGCTCTTTGAAATAAATATACCATATTTCAAGTTTTTTGTAAAGTCATTTACCACAACATTTAGTGATTAAACTTGAAAACCACCCACTCAAAGCACCATTATTTGTAGTTTTGGCAATAGTTATGCGAAAGTTATAAAGTGCAGGGTTGGTTTTTTGTATATTTGCACAAAAGAAATGTTAAAAAATGTCAATTTTATGCTTTTTTTAAAAAAGTTACAACTTTGTAACCTTTTATTTTACCGTTTTTTTGAGCAAACTGCCCAAATTTGACCCACCCCGTTTTTTTGACTTTTTTGTAAAAAATGCGTATAATAGGCACGGCTTTGAAAAAATGGGCTGTAAAATTTAAGATTTTGCATCCCAAATTAAAGGAGTTATTGGATGATAGAAAAAATAAAGAGCCGCTTGTTTAAGTTCCTTACTAACAAGCGTGTGCGATTGAGTGCAATAAGCTTACTTACCGCTCTTACCATCGCAGCCGCTGCTTTACTGCACACATCAGCCCACACAATTAAAATATTCGATGGTGAAACCACCTATACCGTAACCTCGCTTAACAAAAATGTTGCATCGGTTATGTCCGGTATGAAGTTTAAATTTGAAAAATATGCTGTTTTAGAAACAAGTGTTGAAAACAACACCACCTTGGTAGAAATCACTTACGGTTTCCCCGTTTATATCACACAAGGTGATGTAACAACCGAAGTTGAATGTCTTGGCGGTACAGTTGCCGATGTTTTAAAGGATAACGGCTTTACTGTGGATGAACACGACTTTGTTGAACCTGCACTTAACACACAAATCAAAGAAACCATTTATATTGATTATACCGATATTTCTTATGAAAACGGTACAAAGGAAGAAGCTATTCCCTTTAAAACAAAAACCGAATATTCTTCCACCCTTAACAAAGGCACCACAAAGGTTACACAAAAGGGTGCAAACGGCTTAAAGCGTGTAAATTACACACAAAAGCTTGTAAACGGTGTTGCCACTTCTACCGATATTCTTTCAGTTGAAGTTTTAAGCAATCCTATTGATGCTATTAAACTTATAGGTACCAAGGTTACCTATGCCAACCCGAAAAACTGGGTGTCTACCCTTTCCCCTAAAAAAGAAATTGAAGTTGATGCAAACGGCGTTCCCGTTAAGTACAAGTCAAAAATGACTGTACGCGCTACTGCTTACACCTATACAGGCAACAAATGTGCAACAGGTGTTGCGCCACAGCCCGGTTACATTGCAGTAAACCCAAAGGTTATTCCTTACGGCACAAAAATGTTTATTAAAACTGTTGACGGCAAGTATATTTACGGTTATGCTGTTGCGGCTGATACCGGTGGATTTACCAAAAAGCACCCCACAGGCGTTGACCTTTTCTTTACAAGCAAATCTGCCTGCACAAAATTTGGTGTGCGCCAAGCAGAAATTTATATTTTAGAATAATTTAAAACCTTTATGTTAACGCATAAAGGTTTTATTTTTAAAAATGGTGATTGATATGTATTATAGACGACTAAAAGATTTACGCGAGGACAAAGATTTAGTTCAAAAAGAGGTTGCGGCATATTTAGGTATCGACCAACGAGTATATAGTAATTACGAAACTGGAAAACGTGAAATTCCCACGCGATTTGTTGTTGCATTAGCAAAGCTTTATGGTACTTCAACCGATTATATTCTAAATCTTACAAACAATCCAAAACCATATAAGTAAAAACGCACCTCATTTTGAGGTGCGTTTTTCTTTTTTACTTAATATCCTTAATGTCATAAGGTGTTGTTTGATAAACAAAATAGTTTAGCCAGTTTGAATATAAAAGATTTGCGTGTGAACGCCAGGTAACAATCGGCTCGTTTTCGGGGTTATCATCGGGGAAATAGTTTTTAGGAATTTCAATGGGTTTGCCTTCGTTTAAGTCCCTGAAATATTCGTTTGCCAAGGTGTTTGCATCATATTCACTGTGGCCTGTAATAAAAATTTGTTTACCCTCGGCGGTTGCCATTGCATAAACCCCCGCTTCATCAGATGAAGCAAGAATTTTAATTTCGGGTACTTTTTTAACATCCGCAATATCAACAGTTGTATGGCGTGAATGTGGCACCATAAACTCGTCATCAAAACCGCGGAATAAAATCGAGCGTTTATAATCAACCCTGTGCTTAAACACACCAAACATTTTTTTGTCAAGGGGTTTTTTATCAATGCCAAAGTGGTAATAAAGCCCCGCCTGTGCGCCCCAACAAATATGAAATGTAGAATGAACATGGGTTTTGCTCCATTCCATAATCTCGCAAAGCTCTTCCCAATAGGTCACCTCTTCAAAGGGCATATTTTCAACCGGTGCGCCGGTGATAATCAT
>JAZSNW010000144.1:0-14692 GCA_045536615.1 Acutalibacteraceae bacterium
GATGAAATTGAAGACCCACACAATTTGGGCGCAATTATCAGAACAGCTGAGGCCTGCCGCGTTCACGGTATTATTATTCCAAAACGCCGTAGCGCATCCCTTAACGCAACTGTTGCCAAAAGTGCTTGCGGTGCACTTGAATATATGAAGGTTGCCAGGGTTACTAACATACCAAACACTATTGACGAGCTTAAGGAAAAAGGAGTTTGGGTGT
Organism: Acutalibacteraceae bacterium; assembly: GCA_045536615.1. Classification (GTDB taxonomy): domain Bacteria; phylum Bacillota; class Clostridia; order Oscillospirales; family Acutalibacteraceae; genus UBA737. The sequence continues at coordinate 215 of JAZSNW010000144.1, forward strand.
TTGGTGCCGATATGGACGGTGACGATTACCGCCAAATTGATTTTGACTGCCCCACCGCTTTGGTTATCGGTAACGAAGGCAAGGGCATCGGCACACTTACCGCCAAAAAGTGCGACCAAATCATTTCCCTTCCAATGAAGGGTAAAATAAATTCTCTTAACGCATCGGTTGCGGCGGGAATTTTGATGTACGAAGTTTTAAGAAAAAGACCGTAAGTTTTTATAAACATCACAGGACGGAGATTATAAATGAAATTCTTTTCAAAGAAAAAAGATGCAAACGACAGTTTAGTCGATGAAGAAATAATCTTAAAAGAACAAACCATAGCGCCCGAAAACCCCAACGTTTTAACAATTGAGGAGGTTTTAGGTAAAAAGGTGCACAAAGCAGAAAATGTAAAAAGCACCGGCGCTTTAGATACACTTAAAAAACGAATGCTTGGTGGCAACGACACCCCATTGACCCAACCGGCCGAAAAGGTAACCTTTACCCCAAACGAAGAAAAAAAGGACGAAATTAAGGTTACAAACACCGTGTTTCCCAAAAAAGAAATTGAACCCGAAACACCGCATGATGATAAAACCTTATTAGAAAAATGCCGCCCTTTTATTTTAGATGAAAAAGGTCAAGATACTTCGAAAAATATTCCGCCCGCATATAAATTAGATTCTGTGGCCGATATTTTACGAAAGGACGAAGACGAGGACGAAGTTGCAAACTTTAACAAAAAATATAATTTTGATGCCGACTATTTGGGCCGATATGTCGAAAAGAAATTAGCAGAAGAAAAATCACCCAAACCCGCACCAAAACCCGAAGTTAAACCAGAAATTAAACCCGAAATTGCAAATACTGCACCAATTACAAAAATTAAAAACGCTCAAACCAATGTGTCGTTCACCATTTCTGATATTGACCCGCTGAAATTTGAAACACCTGCTGAATCGGCCACACCGACAAATGCTACCATAACCTTTACCCCCGTGACCGAAAGCAATGACGAACCCAAAATTTTAGTAAGCAGCCGAACACGCCAAATTGATTTAACCGGCGAAATGGCCGCTATCGAAGATATTTCTTCCACTTCGGGCAACCGTGTGGAACTTGAAAAAACCGAATTTGACGATTTTGTACCCCAAAACGAAATAAAATCTGAAATTGATGCAAAACGCTTTTTACGCACTTTTTCAATTAAAAAACGCAATTATTTTTTAACAACCTTAATTTCGGCTTTTTTCACATTTTTGCTTTTAATGATGAAAATGCCTTTTATGTCGGGGGCAGTTCTTTCCGAAACTAAACCCACAATGATAGTTTGCGCATCATTTTTGGCAGTTATTTTCTTTGCAAACTATGATATGCTTTTATCCCTTAAAAACATATTTAGAAAACAGTCAGACGCCGATGTTTCGGCTTCCCTTTGCACAATTTTTGTTTTGGCTTATTCAGTTTTGGGAATAATAAAAGGTGAAATCATCACCGATTTATGCCTTTTGTGCGGTATTATATTAACCACAAGGGCTTTGGGTAAATTCCAAAAATATTCTTATTTACTTTCAAACTTAAAGCAAATTTGTGTTAAATCACCTAAAAAAGCGGTTCGCCTTTTAAGTGACCCAACAGTCACCTTTGCAATGGCAAAAAATTCAATTGAAGGCGACACACTAATTTGTGCGCCCCAAATCAGCGACCGCATAGATGATTATATTAAATATTCCACCTATGGCACATTTTTAAACGGCCGTTTACCGATTATAACGGTTGCCTCTTTGGTGTTGTCACTTCTCACCTTTTTTGCAACCTATAAATATTTTGACGGTGTGTTTTATGGTATTTATGCTGCTTGTGCCGTGCAATGCTTTGCAGCACTTCCCACACTATTTTTAATTGATAACCTACCCATTTACGCCGCAAGTAGAAAATTAAACCGAAATGGTGCTATGATTTCGGGTAAAGCCGGTGCCGAACACATTGAACTTGCAAATGCTGTTCTACTAAATTCTGACGATTTGTTCCCACGAGGCACAGTTACACTTCATGATATAAAGGTTTTGTCAGAAAACAATGTGAGCGACACTATTTTACGCGCCGCATCCCTTACAAAAGCAGTTTCAAGCCCGCTTTTTTATGTGTTTAAAGAAATTGCAGGGGATGAAATAAATTCTCTCCCCACATCTGACACAGTAAAATATGAAGAAAAAATGGGTATTTCAGGTTGGGTTTCGGATGAACTTTTATTCATCGGCAATCGCACAATTATGGAAGCACACGGCATACGTGTTCCCGATATTGAAACCGACCGCAAAATTTTAAGAAGCGGTTATTTCCCCGTTTATGTTGCAACCGAAAATACCGCAGTTGCACTTTTAATGGTTAAATATTCGGTAAGCTCTGCAGTAGTAAAAGAACTTCGCCGTTTAACCCAAATAGGTGTTACAATTTTAGTAAACAACACCGACCCTAATTTAACAAACGAAATGATTTGCGATTATTTAGGTCTTTATGAAGATTCGGTTATGGTTATGACTACCGCGGGATGTAATATGTATAAAAATGTTACACCCCACACCCAAAGCATATCCGCCCCTGCGGCCTATCGTGGCAGGTCAATTACACTTGCCCGTATCATTAACACCGCAAACAAAATTCGCCGCAGCAATACAGCACTTACCGTTCTTTATGTTTTGGCGGCAGTAATTTGTATAATAATGTTTGCTTATCTTTCGTTTACATCGGCAAACACTTTGATGACAGGCGCCAGGGTTTTACTTTATGGTGTAATATCAACCGTAATTTCCGCACTCGTTTACTTAACTCAAAAACCTTAGGAAAGAGGTATTTTAAAAATGGATAATAAAAAGTTTTACATCACAACGGCTATTGCCTACACATCCCGAAAGCCACATATCGGCAACGCTTATGACATTGTTTTGGCCGATATGATTGCCCGTTACAAAAAAATGCAGGGCTTTGATGTGTTTTTAATGACCGGTTCGGACGAACACGGCCAAAAAATTGAAGAATATGCAAACAATGCAGGCATTTCGCCCAAAGAATATGTTGATAATATATCGGCTCAAATCAAAGATGTTTGGAACAGTTTAAACACAAACTATGACAAATTTATCCGCACAACCGATGCCGACCACGAAAAAGCCGTGCAAAGAATTTTCACAAAACTTTATGAACAAGGCGATATTTATAAAGGACATTATGAAGGCAAATATTGCGTTCCTTGCGAATCTTTTTTCACCGCTTCACAGCTTGTTGACGGCAAATGCCCCGACTGTGGCCGCGAAGTTATTGATTCAAAAGAAGAAGCATATTTCTTAAAACTTTCAAAATATCAAGACAAACTTTTAGAATATTATGAACAAAACCCCAACTTCATTATGCCCGAAAGCCGCAAAAACGAAATGATAAACAACTTCTTAAAGCCCGGCCTTTCGGATTTGTGCGTTTCCCGTTCAACATTTAAGTGGGGCGTTCCGGTTGATTTCGACCCCGAACACGTTACTTATGTTTGGATAGATGCCCTTTCAAACTATATTACCGGTATTGGCTATAATCCCGACGGTAGCACCGACCAATTTTCAAAGCTTTGGCCTGCCGATTTGCATGTTATTGGCAAAGATATTGTGCGTTTCCACACAATTTATTGGCCCATTATTTTAATGGCATTGGGTCTTCCCTTGCCCAAACAGGTTTTGGGTCATCCGTGGGTGCTTGTGGGCGAAGATAAAATGAGCAAGTCTAAGGGTAACGTAATTTATGCCGATGAGCTTGCAAAGCGTTTTTCAACCGACGCTGTGCGTTATTATCTCTTGTCCGAAATTCCCTTCGCACAGGACGGTACAATAACCTATGAAAGCTTTATTAACAAGTTTAACACCGATTTGGCAAATACGCTCGGCAACCTTGTAAACCGCACCGTTGCAATGACAAATAAATATTTCGACGGCACAGTTTCTTATAAAAAGACCAGTGATGTGCTTGATGATGACCTTATTGAAACAGCAGCCGCAACCATTGAAAAATATAAGACACAAATGGATGCTTACCGCAATGCCGATGCAGTTAATACTGTTGTGAATTTGGCAAAGCGTTGCAACAAGTATATTGATGAAACAACACCTTGGGCACTTGCAAAGGATGAAAGCCAAAAAGAACGCCTTAACACCGTTTTATACAATCTTCTTGAATGTGTTCGCCTTTTGGGTGTTATGCTCTCCCCCGTTATGCCCGAAAGTTGCGAAAACATTAAAGTGCAATTAAATTCTTCTTGCACCGAACTTAATTTTGGCGAAGTTAAAGATTATACTGTGGGTGCTGCTACCCCATTATTCGCACGCATTGACGCTGAAAAGGTTTTGGCTGAAATTGCCGCCGAACAAGAGGCCGCAAAGAAAGCTAATGAAGAAGCCGAAAATGTTACAACTATCAATGAAATCGGCATTGAAGACTTTGCAAAGGTAGAACTTAACGCCGCAAAAATTATTGACTGCGAAGCCGTACCAAAGGCAAAAAAACTTTTAAAATTAACACTTAATGACGGCAAACGAAACCGCACAGTTGCATCGGGCATTGCAAAATTCTATAAACCCGAAGAACTTGTGGGCAAAACCGTAATTTTAGTTTCAAACCTTAAAAAAGCCACCCTTTGCGGAATTGAATCCGAAGGTATGATTTTGGCGGCCGACTGCAGTGAAGACAATGTTAAGGTAATCTTCCTTGATGATATTCCCGCAGGCAGCAAAATTAGGTGATTAAATGTCAAATGATAACGCATTTATTTTTGACACCCACGCCCATTACGATGATGAGGTGTTTATAAACAGTTTAGACACTTTAATTCCCGAAATGGAAAAAGCAGGTGTTAAAAAAATTATAACCTGCGGTTGCAATTTAAAAAGCAGTATAAACGCCATAAAATTGGCCGAAAAATACGACATTATTTATGCCGCTGTGGGTATTCACCCCGGTAACATTGACGATGACCAAAATGTTTTTGAAATTGAAAAACTTTTAAATCACAAAAAATGTGTTGCTGTTGGTGAAATTGGGTTTGATTATTATTGGCGACAAGACAACAAAGAAAAACAAGCCAAAATTTTTAAAAGTCAGCTTGAACTTGCAAATAAACATAATTTACCTGTTTTGGTGCACGACCGTGATGCCCATGCCGACACCCTTGAAATTTTAAAGCAGTATAAACCAAAAGGTGTTGTTCATGCCTTTTCGGGCAGTGTTGAAATGGCACGCGAAATTTTAAAAATTGGTATGTATTTGGGCGTTGGCGGTGTTTTAACCTTTAAAAATGCAAGAAATTTGCCCGCCGTTGTTTTAGACACACCTATTGAAAAATTATTGCTTGAAACCGACGCACCGTATTTAGCACCCGTTCCGTTTAGAGGCAAAGAAAACCGTTCGGATTTAATACACCTTGTTGCCGAAAAAATGGCTGAAATTAAAGGTATTTCTAAAAATAAAGTTTTAAAAACCACATTTCAAAATGCCGAAAATTTATTTAAAAAATAGTATAAACACCCCGCTAACACAAATAATAATTGTGAAAGCGGGGTGTTTTAAAATGGATAACAATCAAAACAAACAAAACCAAAACCAGAATAGAAACGACCAAAACAAAAATAACCAAAATAAAAATAATCAAAACAAGCAAAACCAAAACAAAAATAACTAATTTTTTGAAAAAGAGACAGCTTCGAAAAGAAGCTGTCTCTTTCATTTTAAGCCATTGAATATGGAAAATAAAGCGTGCCGTTAAGGTCGCAGTCACCATAGTACATTGCGGTATATTCGCCTTTTTTGTCCTTTTCGGCAATTTCTTTAAAGCTGCCTGTCGGCAAAACGGAAATTTTGCCACCCTTATTTGAGGCGCAAATTTCTTTAAACCCAAATTTTTTGTAATAATTTATAAGTCCACTATCGGCAGGGCGCAAAATCAAAAGACCATCAGTTTCGGCTATAATTTTCTCCATAAGCTGTTTGCCAAAACCCTTTCCCCTATGTTCTTCCTTTACAGTAAAACCATAAACATAATGCGCTTTTTCACCATTAACTTCACAAGGCAGCAAAAAACACAAAGCAACCGTTTCACCGTCAATTCTAAGGGTTTTTACACAGTCACCGCAAAGTGAAAACAATTTTTTTGCAAACGGGCCGTCGTGAAAAGCATCGTTATAAAGTTTCATTAAAGCAACTTCCATCGGCAAACAACTGTATTTTTGAAGCAAAATTTCGGGTTTGTATGATAACTTTGCCTTGCGCAGCCCCTCAATACCCATATCATCCTCGCGGTTTATATAGGTATAGTCACTAAGCGTTCTTGCAAATTCACGATTTATAACAGTATAAGCCGTGGCATAATCTTTTAATGCTTTTTCAATATGAATGTCAAAAACATCATGATTTATGGGCGAGCCCAAGGTAAACGCCACCATTTTACCATCAATATAAATGGCGCCGCCCTTTGCCTTTAAAAGCGACATATTTTCCACAATCATTTTTATGCCCGCCTTTTCGGTGGCCAAATATTCATCAAAACGGTCGGCGTTTTCTTTATACCACAAATCAGCACAATCTAAAACCTCTTGCTTGTTTTCTTCAGTTATTTCCTTAAAGCACCAGTCAAACTGCTTTGAAAATGCTGCAATGTGGTTTCGTTTGCTGTGATATTTTTTGCCCGAAAGATTTGCTAAATCTTCTTGTTTGTAAATATAGTCAAAAGCATCGCGTTCGGGCGAAATGTCATAACTATCTTCTATCATACTCTTAAATTCGGCAAATTTACTGTCGTGTTGCACCCAAAAATATGGTTTTTTAGGGTATGTGTGCTGAAAAATTAAATCAATACCCGTCTTTAAATCATCACAAAACGGCAAGGCGAAAAACTGGCTTTCTTCTAAACCGGATTTTAAAAACATCATACCATCTTTCAGCGCATACATATTATTATACTTTTTTTGCCAAACAATAAGACTTATGACAGTTTTTTCGCAAGAAATCACTTCGTTGTTTTGGGTTATTTCCCCAATTTTTTCAGCATCAGAAATTTCAATTTTTTTAAAATTTAACATAATAATATTCCATATAGTTTACAAAAGCGTGCCTATTTGACACGCTTTTATATTTTTATTCTGTTGTAGTTTGGGTGGTACTGTCGGTTGAAGTTGTGCTCTCGGTGCCACTGCTTGTGCTTTCAGCAGAACTGTTGCCCGAAGATGTGTTCGAGCTTGTATTTGAAGTTGTGCTAGATGTGTCAGAGGTATTTTCATCCTCACTTGGCATTACATCAACCTTTGGTGTCTCTAAAAGTGCACCCTCGTGTTTGTCGCATTTTGCGGGAAGAGCACCCTTCTTATACCAACCAATATCAATATTTTCGCAGGCATCGGTTGCAAGCAAGCCGGTTTCAGTACAATAATAACGCTTCACTGCGTACTTACTTACCTCGAAATTCTTGCCAGGTAAATTCTTATGAACTTCCGACATAACCTGTCGCCAAAGTCGTTTTGCAAGGCCAAGGTTTGCCGCAGGCATTTTTTGCATTGTTTCATAACCAATCCAAGAAGATGCCACATAATAGGGCGAGCCGCCAACGAACCATTTGTCGTTTGAATCGTTAGAGGTACCGGTTTTGCCGTAAATTCTGATTCGGCTAAATGTACCTGCCATATCGGTTGCGGTACCCTGCTTGCCGTAAACAACGTTTTGAAGCATTTTGTTTACGATGGTTGCAGTATCTGAACTAATTGCCATTGTGGGCTGGGTATTTTGTTCTAAAATAACTTCGCCTTTTTGGTTTGTAACCTTGGTATAGAAGGTGGGCTCGTAATAAAGACCGCCGTTACCGAATATCGCATAAGCCGCAGCAGATTCCAATGTGGTGATACCGCCGTGGGTACCGCCAAGGCCAAGCGCCGAAAGGTTTTTATCTTCATCGGTTAAATTTTTAATATTTAACTTTTGGGTTAAGAAATTAAACGAAGTGCCAACACCCATTTCATTTACCAAAGCAACGGGAATTGTATTGGTTGAACGCTCAACCGCAAGCTTTGCGGTAAGATTACCTGCAAAACCGCCATAAGAGTTATGTGGTGTCCACTTGCCATAGGTGGTTTTAGTGTCGTTTAAAATGGTTGAATAATTTATTAAATTATTTTCAATAGCAGGGGCATAACACGCCATCGGCTTCATAGTAGAACCGGGTTGGCGCACAGCATCAATAGCGCAGTTAAAGCCACGGTTTGTGGTCTTTTCACCTATACCGCCGACAAGCGCTTTTACCTGACCTTTATAATTCATGATGGTCATAGCACCCCAAAGCGGGTCGCCCTTACTGCTCTTTTTAGCGCTGGATGCAATATCTTTATATGCCTTTTCGGCAATTGCCTGCATTTTGGTGTCAACTGTGGCATAAATGTTATATCCGCCACTGTAGAAAAGGCGTTCAGCCGCGGCCTTGTCGTAACCATATTTTGCCGCCAAATCTTCCGCAACATCGGTGATTAAAGCATCAATAAAGTAAGAATTTATATCATTGTTTGCAGTTGCATCAGTATTAGAAACAACCTTTAAATCTTCTTCCTTTGCTTTTTCATACTCTTCTTCTGTGATATAACCCTGCTCTTTCATAAGACGCAAAACGGTCGAACGGCGCTCCTTATTCTTTTCTGGGTTAGTGTCAGGTGCATAGTTGCTTGGGCTTTTAGTAATTGCCGCAAGAGCTGCACATTCGGTAATGGTTAATTCATCAACGCTTTTGTCAAAATAATAGTTTGCCGCAACCTCAACACCGTATGTGCCGTGGCCCATAGCAATAGTATTAAGATAGCATTCTAAAATTACGTCCTTGGTGTATTTAGATTCCAAATACTTGGCGCGCATAATTTCCCTTACCTTACGCATCTTGCTCTTTTCATCGTCACCTGTAAGGTTTTTAACAAGCTGTTGAGTAATGGTAGAACCACCCTGACGGGACGAATAAATAGGAACAAATTCGTTTATAACCGCACCTGTGGTACGCTTCCAGTCAACACCATAGTGGGTGTTAAAGCGCATATCTTCAACCGCAATAAAGGCATTACAAAGCATTTGGGGAATACCCTTATATTCGGGGTCATTTTCTTTTGCCAAGGTTTCGTCATAATCAACCCAAAGGCGGTTAAATTCACCGTGAAGACGGGTATATTCGGTATAATTTCCCTTGCCGTCGTCAACATAAACGGTGGTGGTGAAATTAAGCATTAAATCGTTAAGGTCTTGCTCCATCGTGCCGTCAACAGAAGTGAAAACATATAACAATATGCCACCAAGTGTAGAACAGGCAAGAATAATACCAACCAAAAAGCAAACCAAAACAGTTTTAAAAATCTTTTGTTTTTTGGTTAAGGTTTTTTTAGATATTTCGCTTTCCTCCTGAACATTTTTAGAAGAAAAAGCATTAAGGTCAAATTCGGCCTTGTTTTCGTCAACTACATCATTAGAATTGGCGTAACTAAACAAATCCTTATCGTCCATAATTATCTCCAATCTTTAATAATCCCATATATAAATAGAACGCTATTTTCTAAATTATACCACACAATGTCCATAAAATCAACTTTCAAGCTTATTTTTAACAATTCTGTCATATTTAATTCTTGTTGAAAAAACAAAGAATTTGTGTTATTATCTATAAGGATAAATTTGGCCCATTACTCAGGGGGGGACTTTTGTATGGAAATTGTTATAATTTTTAATGCCATAATCAGCGTTATGAATGCTATTACAAAATTCATTTCAAACCTGTTGTGGTATAAAAATATTTTCAAATATGTTGGCGTGTTTGCAACCCGAAAATTCAAACCCGCTAAAAATTATCACAAATATGCTGTTATTGTTGCCGCAAGAAACGAAGAAAATGTTATCGGTAACCTTATTGAAAGCGTTAGGATGCAAAATTACCCCGAAGATATGCTGGATATTTTCGTTGTTGCCGACAACTGCACCGACAACACCGCAAAAATTGCGCGTGAGCTTGGTGCTACTTGTTATGAACGTTTTGATAACGAACACCGCACAAAAGGTTATGCGCTTCAATATTTGGTTGAATGTATCCGCCGTGACTATGGCATCGACAGTTATGAAGGTTATATCCTTTTCGACGCGGACAACCTTTTAGCACCCGATTATTTAGAAAGAATGAACGATGCTTTCGACGCAGGTGAAAAAATCGTTACCTCATACCGCAACACCAAAAACTTTGGCGACAACTGGATTTCGGCATCCTACGGTGTCCATTGGCTTCGCACCGTTCGTAACGAGCACCGCCCCCGTTCCCTTTTCCATTTAGCAACCCGTATTCAAGGCACCGGCTTTTTATTCTCGCACGAGCTTATAGAAGACGGCTGGAACTGGGTTTCCCTTACCGAAGACCGCGCCTTTTGTGCCGATGCTGTTGCAAAGGGCTATAAAATATCCTATAACCACGATGCTATTTTCTATGACGAGCAACCCACAAGCATTAAAATTGCTATGCGCCAGCGTATCCGTTGGGCAAAGGGTCATTTACAAGCGTTTGTGGAGATTGGTCCAAAGCTTTTATGGCATATTTTCTTTACAGGCGGCGTTGCAAGTGTTCACGAAAAGGGCGAGGTTACACCTTTAAAAAGGTTGTTTAATAATATCCGCCTTCGCTTTATTTCACTTGATATGCTTTCGGTGGTTTACACCCGTTCACTTTTCATCACATTCAAGCGACTTATTTGGTTAGCTTTAAGAATTGCAATTATCTGCATCGCTGCAAAGGGCTTTAATATTGCTCCCATCTGGGCTGCCGTTTACAGCGTTATTTGGTGGAATATTGAGGGATGTCTTAAAAATATGCTCGTTGCCCTTTATGTTTATATAATCGAACAAAGGCGCATTGAAAAAATTCCGTTTTTTAAAACCCTTTGGTTTGCCTTTACCTTCCCTGTTTTTGACCTTATCGGCAAGCTTTCACTCGTTATTGCCCTTTTCACAAAAGTTGAATGGAAGCCCATCCCCCACGATTCAAAGGTTAAAATTACAGACATTGTAAAAAATAAAGAAAATTTGGATAAAAAACAAAAAATATCTTGACAAAACACCTTTTTGGCTGTATAATCATTGGTGCATTCCAAAGACAGTAGGTGGCACATTGCCGTAAGTTTCATCGCCTACCGAGGTTAAGCACTTGAATACTTAAAGGTTATTTATGCTTGTCCATGTCTTTGGGCAAGCATATTTTTTTACACTAACGGAGGTGAAAGATGCATGCCCAACGCATCGGTTTTAGAACAAAAACAAAAGCAGGTAGCTGAGCTTACTGAAAAGTTGTCAAAAGCTATCGTTGGTGTTGTTGTTGATTACAAGGGCATTACTGTTGCTGACGACACAAAGCTTCGTAAAGAACTTCGTGAAAACGGTGTTGATTACTTCGTTGTTAAAAACACCATCCTCGGCCGCGCAATCGCCGGTACCGACCTCGAAGAAATGAGCTTTGCTCTCGAAGGTACAACAGCTATCGCTCTCGCTAATGAAGACTACACCGCAGCCGCAAGAATTCTTTCAAAGTTTGCTGAAACAAACCAAAACTTCAAGGTAAAGACTGGTTTCCTTGATGGTAAGGTTGTTGACACCGCAACTATTGACGCTCTTGCAAAGCTTCCCACAAAGGAAGTACTTCTCGCAACAGTTTGCAGTGCTTTCCAAGCACCTATCGCAGCATTTGCACGTGCTGTACAAGCTATCGTTGACAAAGAAAACGAAGCATAATTAAAAAATAAACTATAAAACATTTATTGGAGGAAAATAAAATGGCATCTGAAAAAATCACAGCTATGATTGAAGAGTTAAAAACTCTTACCGTATTAGAACTTTCTGAACTTGTAAAGGCAGTAGAAGAAGAATTTGGCGTATCTGCAGCAGCAGCTGTAGCAGTAGCAGCTCCCGCAGCAGGCGGCGCAGCAGCAGCTGAAGAAAAGACTGAATTCGACGTTATCCTTAAGGAAGCTGGCCCTGAAAAGATTAAGGTTATCAAGGTTGTTCGCGAAATCACCGGTCTTGGCCTTGCTGAAGCTAAGGCAATGGTTGACGGCGCTCCTAAGACCCTTAAGGAAGCTGTTTCTAAGGAAGAAGCTGAAGAACTCAAAGCTAAGCTTACCGAAGTTAGCGCAGTTGTTGAAATCGCTTAATTTTAAGCTAATTAAACAAATCAAAAGAACCGTAGGTTTTCCCTACGGTTCTTTTTTTATTTTAAATATTAAGAATTTGCTTTAAAAACATCAGCAACCTCGCTTATTGTAACAAACGCTTTTGGGTCAATGCGTTTAATAATGTTTCTCATCTTTGCAATTTGAAAACGGTTTACAACAAAGTAAATAATTGTTTTGTCATTGCCCGAATATCCACCCGTTGCGGCAATTTTTGTTGTTCCGCTTTCAAATGCCGCCATAAGCTCTTCACTGATTTCATCGGGTTTTGTAGTAATAATCATAACCTCTTTCGAACGGTCAAAGCCCTCGACAATAAAGTCAATAGTCTTAAGACCAACCGCATAAGTAACGATAGAATAAAGCGGCAAGGTCCAACTTTTTACAACAACACCGCACACTATGTAAAGAATTACGTTATAAATCATTACAAATGTGCCGACCGTTATGTTAAGCTTTTTAGAAAATATTACCGCCATAACCTCAATACCATCAAGCGCACCGCCAAAACGGATGGTTGTACCGCTGCCTATACCCGAAAGCACACCACCAAAAATTGCACACAAAAACAAATCGTTTTCAGCCATCGGCGATTTCACGCTTACATCAATTGGCAAAATATCGGTTATAAGCCAAGCCGCTGCGGAATAAATAGCCACCGCAAAAAGCGAGTAAACAGTAAAAGTAATGCCCTGTTTTTTAAGGCCAAACAAGAAAAGCGGTATATTTAAAATAAGTAAAAAAATCGGCAAAGTTAAATATTCAGGGGTGACTTGCGAAAGCAACATTGATGTGCCCGAAATACCGCTGTCATAAAGCTTTACGGGTGATAAAAACACCGTTACACCAAAAGCATTTATGCACCCCGCAATTAAAAGGATAATAAAATTTTGCCACCTTAACGATTTCAGTTCTTTTAAAAATGACATTAAAAAATCCACCTTGTGTAATTTATTATATTGTACCATATTTAAATATTAAAGTAAAGTTTGCCTTATGAATTACATCTTGAAAAAAACTTTAAAGTTTGATATTATAATAATATTATTTAAATTGGAGAAATGCTATGTCTGAATTACTTAAAAAAGTTATTGATGCGGTGGTTAATTGCCGCGAAATTATGCTTGCGCCCTATTCTGTGACAGAAAAGGACAGCGTGTCGAATATTGTCACCTCTGCCGATAAAGCAGTTGAAGAACGCTTAAAAACCGAGCTTTTAAAAATTTTGCCCGATGCATCTTTTTTAGGCGAAGAAGGTAGCCGTACCGATGATAGAACCTATCGTTTTGTAGTTGACCCAATTGACGGTACTGCAAACTTTGTAAGAAACTTAAATTGCAGTGCAATAAGCGTTGGTCTTTTAAAGGACGGTGTTGGGGTTTTAGGCGTTGTTTATAACCCCTTTACTGATGAACTTTACTATGCTGAAAAAGATGGCGGTGCATTTTTAAATAATAAACCCATTAAGGTATCAAATCGTGATTTTTCACACTCACTTTACTATACAGCGCTTTGCATTTATAAAAAGGAACTTGCCGAAAACTGTATAAACATTTTAAGAGAAGTTTATCATCAGTGTGATGACTTTCGCCGTGAGGGTGGTGCCGCGTTAGAACTTTGCCGTTTGGCAAGCGGCAAAGCAGAGCTTTATTTTGAAATTCGCCTTTTCCCTTGGGACTGCTGTGCAGCTGAAATAATTTTAAGCGAAGCGGGTGGCGTTTTTAAGCATCTTTACAGCGATAATCTTGACATTGCCGACCCCTGCCCTGTTATTGCGGCAAACAACTTAAAAAATCTTGAAATATTAGAAAAAATTGTTAAAAAGGAAATCCCAAAATTGCCAAAAGATTATATTTAACCCTTAAAGGAAGTTTTAAAATGAGAAATAATAAAAAATTTCCTGCAAGGACGCGCCTGAATAAACTGCCATCCTGCAATTTTAAATTAACATGGGATGTCAAATTCCCCATTCAATAAATGCCTTGAAAAAGCGTGGCTGCTACACTTCTTTGCATAATAAAGTATAAATCCTAAATAAAACCCAAGGTGAAAATTCACCTTGGGTTTTGCTTTCACAAAAAAAAGACTGCCTCTTTCGAGACACTTCGTAAAGAAGATTCTCCCAATTTTCTTTTATATAAAAATTGACACTTTCAAAAGATAAGTGTCATAGTGGGTTACATACTTTGAAACATTACCTATCTCAAAGATAAAAGCAATAAGTGATATTGTGAGACAGGTC
>JAZSNW010000030.1:0-2316 GCA_045536615.1 Acutalibacteraceae bacterium
TGCCTGTTCAGTTGTCTGTGTGCTGTTTCATACCTGTAAGAGCATTAAAAATTGTGCTTTTGCCAACATTGGGGTTGCCTGCAAGGGCTATGGTAATAATCTCATTCACATTAAAACCTCCGTTACTTCAATGTTTTTGCAAACTTCACAACGAAGTGCAATTACGGCACCCTTTATTAAAAACGCCTTTGGGTCACCCAAAGGGCTTTGTCCCACACATTCAACCAATGTATCGGGTGTTAAACCAAGGTCAATAAGTCGTCGCCTTAAACTGTCATAAATCAAAATTTTATCAACACGGCATTTTTCACCGATTTTTAAATCATAAAGGCATTTCAAAATAAACCCTCCTATACATTCTATACTATTCACAAAAATCTTTTGTGTCATAAAGAAGAGCCCGACAGCATAAATTTTTATAGGTAAGTTTATTTAAAACGGAGGAAATTATTATGACAAACGCCAACATATATAAGGATATTGCCGACAGAACGGGTGGGGATATTTATATCGGCATTGTGGGGCCTGTCAGAACGGGCAAGTCCACCTTTATAAAGCAATTTATGGATAAATTGGTAATTCCCAATATGTCGGGCGAATATCAAAAGGAACGCGCAAATGACGAATTACCGCAGTCGTCATCGGGCAGAACAATTATGACAACCGAGCCAAAATTTGTACCCGAAAAGGGGGCCGAAATTTCGCTTGACGGCACCGCAAATATGAATGTTCGGCTTATTGACTGTGTTGGGTATATTGTGCCAAGTTCGCTTGGATATATTGAAGGGGATATGCCACGAATGGTGCGTACCCCTTGGTTTGACGAGGCCGTACCTTTTAATATGGCTGCCGAAATCGGCACGCAAAAGGTTATAAACGAACATTCTACCATTGGTCTTGTAATTACAACCGACGGAAGTATAAGCGACATCCCCCGCCACGAATATGCCGAAGCGGAAGAGCGGGTTATAAACGAACTTAAAGCAATAAACAAGCCATTTATCGTGCTTTTAAATTGTATGTACCCGCACTCTGCTGAGTCAATTTCTATGGCGGAAGAACTGTCGGAAAAATATGGCGTAGTTGTAACCCCGATTAACTGCTTGGAATTAAGTGTTGAAGATATTAAAGATATTTTATCACAAATTCTTTATGAATTTCCTATTAAAGAGGTTGGTATTTGTTATCCCGCTTGGATAAATTCGTTAGAGCTGTCCCACCCGCTTAAAAATGAAATTATTTCATCACTTAAAGCGGCGGCTGAAAATATGCGCCACATACGGGATATTATGAAGTTTCCCGCCGCCTTTAAAAAGAGCGATAACATTGATTTTGTCGATGTTGACAGCATAAATCTCGGCAAAGGCAGTGCAACAGTAAAGCTTAATGTTAAGCCGTCACTTTTCTATAAAATTTTGGCGGAAAACACAGGTTTAGTTATAAATGATGAGCAAGAACTTATGGACTGTATGAAAGAACTTGCAAACGCCAAGCGAGAATATGCCCGTGTTAAAGGTGCACTCGAAGAATGCGAGGCAACGGGCTATGGCATTATAATGCCCGATATAAGCGAGCTTGCTTTGGAAGAACCCGAAATTGTAAAACAGGGCGGTCGCTATGGCGTGCGACTTCGTGCATCGGCACCGTCAATTCACCTTATGAAAGCCAATATAACCACCGAAGTCAGCCCCATTGTCGGCAGTGAAAAGCAGTCAGAAGATTTGGTGATGTATTTGCTTTCGGGCTTTGAAGAGGACCCTGTTAAAATTTGGGATTCTAACATTTTTGGTAAATCACTGCACGAGCTTGTGAATGAAGGGCTTCACACCAAACTTGCAAGAATGCCGGTTGAAGCTAGAATGAGGGTGCAAGAAACGGTTGAGCGTGTTATAAACGAAGGTTGCAACGGGCTTGTGTGTATTTTGCTGTAAAAAAATAAAACTTTTTCTTGATTTTTAAACACAGTTGTATTATACTAATATGGCGTTAATAAAACGCCATGCAGAGATGGCTGAGCTGGTCTAAGGCGCACGATTGGAAATCGTGTGTGCACTAATACTGCACCGAGGGTTCGAATCCCTCTCTCTGCGCCAGAAAAAAGCATCGACTTCGTCGGTGCTTTTTTCAATGAAATAAATCCCTAACGGGATTTGTGAAATATGCTAACGCATATGAAATAGCTTCGCTATGAAATACGCTGCGGCGTATGAGGGATTTATTTTATTTCACTTTCTGCGTTAGCAGAAAATTTCATAATCCGCGAGGATTATTTCATATTGCGTAGCAATATTTCATTAAGTATGTTTAATATTTTCA
>JAZSNW010000022.1:0-9982 GCA_045536615.1 Acutalibacteraceae bacterium
TTTTAGGCCATTTTTTAGACCATTTCAGAGGTATGATATGTCCCGAAAAGGTAATTTGAGGTCAGATAATTTTTGGAGAGTAAAAATGCAGTAATTGAAACGGGCAGGAAAAATCACAAAAAAGCAAGATGAGGTAAGATATTTTGATTTTAATTTTATAACCCTTGCATACTTCCGACTATGAAACCCGAAACTAAATAAAAATTTCAACACCCTATGCCGAAAGGTATAGGGTGTTTTTATATTTTAATAAATCTGAACATAATTAAAATTATTGTTTTTCGATAAGAAAATTATTGACAAACGATAATTTTGGTGTTATTATAATGTCAAAAGATGGTTTTGGAGGTAATTTTATGTGGAATAGAAAAAGGTCGGTTACTTTGTCAATTATTGTTTGTTTTGCCTTCACGGTCATACTGACAGCAGGGCTGTTTTTAGGCCCTTGGGCAGTAAATATGTGGTTTGGTATTTATCGTGGCTGGAAAGAGGGCGGTGTTGCGCTTAAAACAATCACCACATTGTTTTGTGCTTGCTATTATCCCAGCAGTGTATTTGCCTATATAACACTTTACAGTCTTTTAAGGTTACTTTTTAACATAAAAAATGATGAAATTTTTATAACTGCAAACGCTAAATATCTTCGCCGTATTTCTTGGTGTTGTTTTGCGGTGGCTGCTATAACCTTTGTTGGCGGTATTTTTTATGTACCTTTTGGTTTTATAGCCATTGCAGCGGCCTTTGTGGGTCTTATGCTTCGTATTTTTAAAAATGTTATGCAAAACGCAGTAGAAATTAAAGCTGAAAACGAACTTACTATATAAAGCGAGGATTTAAAATGATTGAAGTGGATTTAGATGTTTTGTTGGCAATGCGCAAAATGACTTCGCTTGAGCTTTCAGAAAAAATTGGAATTACGCCTGCAAATCTTTCTATACTTAAAACAGGCAAGGCGAAGGCAATACGCTTTTCAACACTTGAAGCCATTTGCAAAACGCTTGATTGTCAACCGGGTGATATAATTAAATATACAGATAAGGAGTAGTTTTGATGGAAGAAAATAATAATGCTTTGCAAAATGAAGAATTACAGGATGATTTAAAACCGACAATATTTAACCTTAGTAAAGGCGATACAGTTTTTGCGGTTGGTGCGTTCATTACGGTTATTTTATTGTCAATGTTTGGCATATTCAACGGCTTCGCCCTTGGATATTTAATAGCATCTACCTTAACTATTATTTTATTTAGTGTGTATTTGGGCAAAAACGGCAAGGTTAGATTTTTGCCCCTTTTATGTGGGCTTTTGGCTTTAGCAAACGGTGCAATATTTATATGTACTACAAACGGCAGTGTGAGGTTTTTTGGTTTTGTTATCAGTTTTTTATTATCCCTTGTTTGTTTTGACGGCTTTGCAATCGGTACAGCAAAGGGTAACCGCCAAACATTAGGCATTTTTCTTTCGGCCGTTTCAACGATTATGAATACAGGGCTTACTGTAAAATCACTTTTTGCAGGGAACAAAGAAAAGAAAAAACTAATCGGCAAGGCGGTTGTCGGCCTAATTTGTGCAATGCCTGTTCTTTTTGTGGTTGTACCACTTCTTATATCCTCTGACGATGCCTTCAAGGGTATGATGAGCAATATTTTCAGTAATACATTTTCTTTCTTTTTGAAAATACTGTTTGCCCTGTTTATTTGTCCGTTCTTTATTTCATACGGTTTTTCTCTTAAAACGGGCAGGGTATCAAGGATTAAGGAAAGCAATTTCAAGGGTATTGACAGTATATACCTAATTTCTTTTCTGTCAGCCATAAGCGTAAGCTATGTGCTTTATCTTTTTTCACAGCTTGCATATTTTTTTAGCGCATTTAAGGGCTTTTTACCAGAGGGTGATATTACCTATGCACAGTATGCCCGCAAGGGATTTTTTGAAATGTGTGTTATAGCTGTGATAAACCTTTTGATAGTATTTTTGGCTTTGCTTCTTGCTAAAAAGGAAAACGGCAAGGTGTGTCACACAATAAAGGCGATAGCGACATTTATTTCGGCGTTTACTTTAATTATCATTGCTACTGCAATTTCTAAAATGGTGCTTTACATCGGTACCTACGGTATGACCGTGCTTCGCATTACGACAAGCTCGTTTATGTTGTTTTTAAGTATAGTTTTTATAAGCGTAATTTTGCGAATTTATATCAATAAGGTAAATATTGTAAAAACCGCTTTAATTACAGCAGGTGTTATTTTATTATTGCTTGGAACTGTTAATGTAAATTCGGTTTGTGCGCGCTACAACTTTGAAAGCTATAAAACTCAAAGACTTGATAAAATAGATGTACAACAGCTTTATGAGCTTGGGTATGAGGGCATACCCTATATTGCAAAGCTTGCTTCGGCCAAGGATTTGGATGTTGCAAACGAGGCACAAAACTATTTAGCCAAGGCATATTTGTATGATTATTTTGATAATATGGAGGATGCCGTATACTTTACGGTGGACGATTTAAAGGCAAACGAAAAAAATAAGGACTTTGCGCATTTTACTATACCAAAAATGACTGCTTATAATTGCCTTTATGAATATATAGAAAACAATCCTTTATTTAGCACGACTTGCCAAAACTATTTCGAGGTTAGCGTAGAAACTTATTATTCGGAATTTTAAAGATTAACTAAATTTCAATACCCTATGCCGAAAGGTATAGGGTGTTTTTATATGCTTTTGTTAAATGGCAACCGCTTAAAGCCGAAAAAATACCGATGAGGTGAAAATTGAGATTTTTTAAATTTTAGGTGATATAATTTTGGTGAAAATATTTATATAAAGGTGAAGGTAAATGGATGCAATTAAAATTTGTGGGCTAACCAAAAAATATAAGGATATCATTGCGGTTGATAATTTAAGCCTTTCGGTTTATGAGGGCGAGCTTTTTTCACTACTTGGTGTCAACGGTGCGGGAAAAACCACCACAATTAAAGTGCTTTCTTGCTTGACACAACCAACAAGCGGGGATGCCTTTTTGAATGGTAAAAGCATTATTGATGCTGCTGCCGATGTTAAGTCGATTATTGCGGTTTCGCCGCAAGAAACTGCGGTGGCTATGGGGCTTACTGTTTATGAAAATCTTGAGCTTATCTGCGGTGCTTACGGTTTTTCAAAGCAAAAGCAAAATATAAAAATTAAAGAAATTAGCGAATTGTTGGGGCTTGACACCGTACTTAATAAAAAAGCCGCCAAGCTGTCGGGCGGTTGGCAGAGAAAACTTAGCATTGCGATGGCCCTTATAACCGAGCCGCAAATTTTATTTTTAGATGAGCCAACCCTTGGGCTTGATGTTCTTGCCCGAAGTGATTTGTGGGATTTAATCCGTTCGCTTAAAGGGAAGGTGACGATAATTTTAACCACGCACTATATGGAGGAGGCCGAGGCGCTATCCGACCGTATTGCAATTATGAAAAACGGAAAGCTAATTGTTTGTGATACGGCTGAAAATATTAAAAAATCAGCTGATACTGACAGCTTTGAGCAAGCTTTTATTAAATTTGTTCGTGGGGTGGAAAAATGAGAATGCTGACATTTGCAAAAAGAAACACAAGGGAAATATTGCGTGACCCCATAAATTTGCTTTTCGGTCTTGGATTTCCGCTTGTTTTAATTTTATTGCTTACCGCTATTCAAGCTAATATTCCCGTAAAGCTATTTGAAATACAGCATCTAACCCCGGGAATTACGGTTTTTGGCTTGGCTTTCATGAGCTTATTTTCAGCAACTATTATCGCTAAGGACAGGGCAAGCGCTTTCCTTTGCCGACTATACACCACACCGCTTACACCGTTAGATTTTATTCTTGGTTATACCTTGCCGCTTATTCCAATTTCGGCGGCACAATGTGCTATGTGCTATTTGGTGGCGGTTGTTTTAGGTCTTGAAATTACGGTTAACATTATATATGCGGTGTTATTCATCATCCCTGTTTCTATGCTTTATATTGCATTGGGGTTGCTTTGCGGAAGTGTGCTAAATGATAAGCAGGTCGGCGGCGTTTGTGGGGCGTTGCTTACAAATCTTTCGGCGTGGCTGTCGGGCGTTTGGTTTGACCTTGACCTCGTTGGCGGTGCTTTTAAAAGAATAGCTTATGCGTTGCCCTTTGTTCACGCGGTCGAACTGCAACGGGCGGTATTGTTAGGCGATTTTAGCGGTATATTCCCGCATTTGTGGTGGGTGCTTGGCTATGCCATCGTTTTACTTATATTAGCTGTATTACTGTTTTTACGGCAAATGAAAAGGCAGTAATATTTTGAAATTTCGACAGGTGCATTGAAGTTGTATGCTATAACAATATAAAACCCGCAACCTTGACAAAGCGGGTTATTTAGGATATAATTTCATTTGTGAAAATTAAATGCACCTGTGGTGAAACTGGCAAACACGTACGGTTCAGGTCCGTATGTCGCAAGACTTGCAGGTTCAAGTCCTGTCAGGTGCACCAAAATTCCCAACAAGGTATTTGCTTTGTTGGGGATTTTTTTATTTTACATTTTGTCGGTCAAAAGCGTTTTATAATCCTGTTTTTTAAAAATTCTATACAATAATTTGTAAAAGTGTTCATATTTGTAAAAATTTTGAATACCTTTAAATTGTAAGTATTGCACAAAAGTAATACACAATTTTATGTTATTTCTCTCAAAAACGATAAAAGTTGTTGACATTTGATGAAAAATATGGTTAAATATACTTGTTGGAAAACTGAAAACGTATTCAGTTTTTCTTTTTTACACGTTTTTCACCGTTTTTTGAATAAAAAGGAACAACATAATGACCATTAAAGACGTTGCAAAATACAGTGGTGTTTCAATAACCACAATTTCCCGTGTTTTGAATAATCACCCCGACGTGCGTGAAGAGGTGCGCGCCAAGGTGTTAAAAGCTATTGAAGAGCTGCACTATGTCCCAAACAGCAGCGCAAGGGACTTGGGCAAAATGCAAACCGATACTATCGGCGTTGTGGTGCGCGGTGTTGGAAACCCTTTTTTAAATTCGGTTTTACATGCGATTGAAAAAGAGGTGAGCCGGGCAGATTATTCGATGGTGATGCATCAAATCGGTTCAAACGAAGATGAGCTTGCCGAAGGCGCATCGTTAGTAAGGTCTAAAAGATTGAAGGGACTTATCTTTCTTGGCGGGCGGTTTGATTACACACCCGAGCAAATTGCCACATTGGGTGTTCCGTTTGTCTGCTGTACATATACAAACACCTTTGGCAGTCTTAAAAAAACGGCATATTCTTCGGTTTATATTGACGACTATGCCGAGGCCTTTCGTGCAGTAAAAACACTGACTGATTTAGGTCATAAAAAAATTGCTGTTTTACTTGGTACAACCGACGACCACTCGATAAGTGAGCTTCGTTTTAAGGGTTATTGTGATGCCCTTAAAAGTGCCGGAATAGTATTAGATAAAGACCTTATTATTGAGGCCAAAAGCTTTAATATAGACGATGCCTTTAAAGCTACCGAAAGCTTTCTTAAAATGGGCAAGGATTTTACCGCTATTTTTTCTATTGCAGATGCTATGGGAATTGCGGCGATAAAGGCGCTTCATACTGTGGGACTAAATGTGCCTGACGACTGTTCTTTAATTGCGATAGACGGTATTCAGGTTTCAAAATATACTATCCCCACACTTACAACCCTTGTGCAGCCCAGTAAGCAGATGGGCACACGCGCGGTAGAGGTTTTGCTTAATGTCCTTAAGGATGAGTGCGGCAGCTGTCAGCTGAAGCTTGAAACAGCTTTGCGTGAGGGTGGCACCCTTGCAAAACCTAAAGCTTGATTTTTACACCACTTGGTGTGGAAATAAATTATTTTAAAAAAACGCACTTTGTGCGGAAATTTTCGGAGGAGGAAATTCAAATGAAAAAAGCGCTATCCCTATTATTAATAGCCATCCTTTGTGTCGGCTTGTTTGCAGGCTGCGCAGGTGGCGAAAAAGGCCGTGTTTACTGGCTAAACTTCAAGCCTGAATCTGATGAGGTTCTCCAAGAAGTTGCAAAAATGTACACAGAAGAAACAGGTGTTGAGGTTAAAGTTCTCACCGCTGCTTCAGGTACATACAACCAAACCTTGCTTGCTGAAATGGACAAAGCAGAAGCTCCTACTTTGTTTGTTATCGGTAACCAGAATGCAGTTAAAGAATGGAAAGATTATGCTTTAAATCTTAAAGATTCTGCAATTGCAAAAGAGCTTAACACAGATGCATACAATATGTATGACGCAGACGGTAACCTTGTTTCTATCGGTTACTGCTATGAATGCTATGGCATCATTGTTAACCCCACCCTTATTGAAAAAGCCGGATATAAGATGGACGACCTTAAAAACTTTGAAGGTTTAAAGAAGGTTGCTGAAGATATCCACAAGCGCGCTAAGGAGTTGGGCTTCGATGCTTTCAGCGCATCTGATATGGACGATTCATCTTCATGGCGTTTCACAGGTCACATGGCTAACCTTGAATACTACTATGAATCTCGCGATGCAGGCGGCTGGAAGGAATGCCCCGCTGAAATCAAGGGTACATACATGGAAAACTTCAAGAACCTTTATGACCTTTGCATCAACAACAGCTTGACCCCTGCTAAAGAATTAGCTACCGGCGGTCACGATGCTCAGAACCAATTCAAAACCGGCAAAGCCGCTTTCTATGTAAATGGTTCCTGGGAATATTCAGCAGTTGCTGAAGCAGTTCCGAACGCTACTATGATTCCTTACTATGCAGGTGTTAAGGGCGAAGAAAAAGCCGGTCTCAACTGCGGTACTGAAAACTACTGGGCAATCAACTCTAAGGTTAGCAAGGCAGACCAAAAAGCTACTATGGACTTTATGGTATGGTGCGTAACTAACGAAGAAGCTTCTCGCAAATTGGTTGATACCTTCGGCGTAATGCCTTATAAATCTGCTGCTGAATCCACCAACGGCTTCCTTGCTGCTGCTAACAAGTACTCAGCTGATGGTTGCTATGTAATGGATTGGGCTACTAACTATCAACCCAATGTTGATGAATATCGTAAAGCTTTAGTATCTGCTCTTAATGCATACAATGCTAATCAGACCGAAGCTAACTGGGCAAAGGTTAAGACCGCTTTCGTAGACGGTTGGGCTTACCAGTATGAGCAAATCAACAAATAATTATAACGATAATTAAATTGTTATAAACCACGCAAGGCGAGGCGGGCGAAGATTTCGCCTGTCTCGCTTCCTTTCTTTCCTTCGAAAAAATCAAAAAGGAGAATTATAAATGAAAAATAGGCGCCGTCCCCAAAACGCTCTTCAAAGGCCTATGGTTCGTTGGAGCTGGTTTTTCCTGCTTCCAATGGTTTCGGCTTTTGCTATTGGCTTTGTGTGGCCGTTTTTACAGGGTATATATCTTTCATTTTGTGAATTCCGCCTTATTTCCGATGCGAAATGGGTGGGACTTAAAAACTATATAAACGTATTTCAGGATACAAACTTTATGCGTTCGTTTGGCTATACCGCAGTATTTGCTGTTGTTAGCTTAGCAATTATAAATGTTCTTGCTTTTATGGTGGCTTATGTGCTTACTCTTGAAATCAAGGGCTCTAACATTTTTAGAACAGTATTCTTTATGCCAAACCTTATCGGCGGCATTGTTTTGGGCTATATTTGGTCTATGATATTTGACGGTATTTTGTCCCAATTTGACACATCTATCCTTCAAGAATCAACTTGGGGCTTTTGGGGACTGATAATATTGCTTTGCTGGCAGCAAATAGGTTATATGATGATAATTTATATTGCGGGCTTGCAGTCTGTACCGGGTGATATGCTTGAAGCGGCAAAAATTGATGGTGCCAGCGGTGCACAAACCCTTTTCCGTGTAATTATTCCCAATGTTATGCCAAGCATTACAATTTGTACCTTCCTGTCGTTGACAAACGGATTTAAGCTATTCGACCAAAACCTCGCTTTAACTGGCGGTCAGCCGTTCATTATTCAACCCGATGGCTCTGCTATTAAAACTACTGAAATGCTGGCTCTTAACATTTATTCTACCTTCTACGGTCAAGGTGCTTCGGCTCCCGGCTATGCACAAGCTAAAGCTGTTATATTCTTTATACTTGTTGCGGCTCTTGGTTTATTGCAGCTGTCCTTTACACGAAAGAGAGAGGTGCAGCAATAATGGCTAATAAGAAATTGGGTGTTAATAATTCACTTGGCAAAAATATTTTAACAGTGATAATGTCTGTTATCAGTATTATTTATATTTTGCCCGTTGTTGCAGTTGTAATTAACTCATTTAAAGCTAACACATTTGTTAAAACCGATACCTTTGCTTTGCCTAATGCCGAATCCTTTGTTGGTTTTGCAAATTTTATTAAGGGTATGACCTTTGGTAACTATCCATTTGCAAAAAGCGTTTTATATAGTGTGGTTATAACTGTGCTTTCCACCTTCTTAATTCTTCTCTTTACATCAATGGCGGCTTGGTATATTACAAGACGTGATACCATAGTTTGTCGCACTATTTACTTCCTTTGCGTTTTTTCAATGGTGGTTCCTTTTCAAATGGTAATGTATCCTCTTTCTAAAACCGCGGACAGATTAGGCCTTAATACACCTTGGACCATTCCTGTTATTTACCTCGGCTTCGGCGCAGGTCTTGCAGTGTTTATGTTCTCGGGCTTTGTAAAGTCTATTCCCTTGGAAATTGAAGAAGCCGCCGCGATAGACGGCTGCAACCCGCCTTATACCTTTTTTGCAGTTGTGCTTCCTATGATGAAGCCCACCTTAATATCGGTAGGTATTTTGGAAATAATGTGGGTTTGGAACGACTACCTCTTGCCTTATTTATCACTTGATATCAATGAATATAAAACTATTCCGATACATATTCAATATCTAAAAGGCAGCTATGGCACGGTAGATTTGGGTGCAACAATGGCGTTGATTCTTTTAAGCATTATCCCCGTTGTTATATTCTATCTGCTTTGTCAAAAGCACATCATAAAGGGGGTTGCCGCAGGTGCTGTTAAAGGATAACGAAATCAAAAGAAGCGGTGGCATTTTAATGCCGATTTTCACTCTGCCATCACCTTATGGCATTGGTACATTGGGTAAGGCATCGCGCGATTTTATAAACTTTTTACAGGCATCTAATCAGTCTTGGTGGCAAATTTTGCCTGTGGGTCCCACAAGCTATGGCGATTCGCCCTATCAAAGTCCCTCCACCCATGCGGGTAACCCTTATTTTATCGACCTTGATATTTTGGTAGAGGATGGTCTTTTAGAACAGTCGGAAATTGATGCGCTGTTTTGGGGCGATAGCCCTTGCCTTGTTGATTATGGTGCCCTGTATGAAAACCGCTACACCCTTTTGCAAAAAGTGTGTGAGCGCGGTTGGGACAGGGATTTTGACCGCATTGAAGCATTTAAAAGTGCGAATTCGTATTGGCTTTTAGATTATGCACTTTTTATGGCGCTTAAAAGGCATTTTAATATGCTTTCGTGGCTTGAATGGCCTGATGAGGACATCCGCCTCAGAAAGCCGGAAGCAATAAAATTTTACACTGAGAAATTGGCAGACGACATCCGCCTTTTTACCTATATACAGTTTCTTTTCTTTAATCAGTGGAATGCGCTGCGCGAATACGCGCACGAGCATTCGGTTGGAATTATAGGTGATTTACCTATTTATGTTGCACTTGATTCGGTTGATGTTTGGGCTTCACCCGAATGCTTTCAGTTGGATGAAAAGGGCTTTCCTACCGAGGTTGCGGGTGTACCGCCCGACCAATTCACAGCAGATGGTCAGCTGTGGGGAAATCCGCTTTATGCCTATGATGTTATGCAGCAAAACGGCTATGAATGGTGGATAAAGCGTATCGAAGGTGCGGCAAAGCTTTATGATGTTGTTCGCATTGATCATTTCCGTGGCTTTGAAAGCTTTTGGGCAGTGCCTTACG
>JAZSNW010000139.1:0-2788 GCA_045536615.1 Acutalibacteraceae bacterium
TATGAAAAAGTTATTGGCTATTGCCCTTATGGCACTTATGCTCATCGGCTGTTTTGCAGGCTGCACAGCTGAAAGCACAAAGGTTAAGGTTATTGACCTTCCATTAAGCTCAGAAGAATATGCCTTCGCTGTTGCACAGAACGATACCGAATTCCTTGGTAAAGTTAACGCTTTCCTTAAGAAGATTAAAGAAGACGGCACATTCGACAAGATTTGCAACAACTATTTCGGTGACGGCACTCCCCTTTCTATTGAATCGGCTGCTCTTGACGAAACAAAGGAACAGCTTGTTGTTGCTACAAGCACAGGCTTCGAACCTTTCGAAATGGTAGATGCTAACGGCAAATATTCAGGTGTTGACCTTGAAATTGCTTACTACCTTGCAAAAGAATTAAATCTTGAACTTGTTATTCAGGATATGGACTTTGAAGCTGTTGTTAACTCAGTTCAGTCCGGTAAAAGTGATATTGCTATGGCAGGTCTTACCATTACTGAAAAGCGCCAAAAGGTTGTAACCTTCTCTGATAGCTATTACAACGCTTCTCAGGTTGTAATTACAATGGAAGATGACACAACATTTGATGAATGCAAAACAGGCGAAGATGTTGCCGCAATTCTTGCAAAGCTTGACAAAACAAGCAAAATCGGTTGCCAAACCGGTACCACAGGCGAGTTCTACATAAAAGGTGATGCTGATTTAGAATTTGACGGTCTCACTGCCGAAGCTGCACCATATAAATATGTAGCTTTAGCAATCACCGCAATGCAACAAGGTCAGGTTAAATATGTTATCGCTGATAACGGTCCCGCTAAAGCTATTACTGAAAAGTTCAACGCTCAGTAAAATTTTATAATCTAACAAGGCCTCTGCGTTACTGCGCAGGGGCTCTTTGAAGTTTTAGGAAAGAAAGGTTTAAGGAACATATAATGAATTTTGCTTCGAAATTTGACGTGTTTTGGGAACTGTTTATCGAACAAGGAGGTTGGAAACGTGTTTTAAGTGTTGGCTTAGTTAACACCTTACTCATCGCCATCCTCGGTCTTTTAATAGGCATTTTTCTCGGCACACTTATTGGTGCTGTAAAGGTTATGCCAAAATACAAGCTTTTGCCCAAAATTCTTGACAAAATTTGCACTCTTTATGTTGGCTTCTTCCGCGGAACGCCGATTGTTGTACAGCTTCTTATCGGTTACTATGTTTTATGGCCGCTTTTGGGTATTACAATTTCGCCGCTTAATACCAGCATTATAATATTTGGTCTTAATAGCGCTGCTTATGTTTCTGAAATTATGCGTGGCGGTATTCTGTCGGTTGATTCGGGACAGATGGAGGCGGGCCGTGCTTTAGGTTTAAGCTATTCCACAACAATGATTAAGATTGTTATTCCCCAGGCAATTAAGAACATATTGCCCACTCTCGGTAATGAATTTATAGCACTTATTAAGGATACTTCGGTTGTAAGCTTCGTCGCTGCAACTGATCTTTATAAAACATTTACCGAAATTGGTAATGTAAGATATGAATACTTTATGCCCTATCTTGCAATGGCGCTTATGTATATGATTTTGGTGTTCATTATTTCTTGCGGTATTAAAGCAATGGAAAGGAGTCTGAGGAAAAGTGATAAAAATTAAAAATCTTTGTAAAAGCTTTGACAATAATCTGGTTTTGAACAATATTACCGAAACTATTAATCAAGGCGATAAAGTTGTTGTAATTGGTCCATCAGGCAGTGGTAAAAGTACATTTTTGCGTTGCCTTAACTGTATGGAAGACCCAACCTCAGGTTCGATTATTTTTGACGGTGAAGACCTTGCAGATATGAAGGTTGACATCAACCGTCATAGACAAAATATAGGTATGGTTTTCCAGCAGTTCAACCTCTTTAACAACAAAACTGTTTTGGAAAATATCACATTGGCACCCGTTCATCTCAAAAAAATGACTGCTGCTGAAGCAAAAGAAAAAGGTATTGAACTTTTGCGTCGCGTTGGTCTTGAAGATAAGGCCGATGTTTACCCCTCTACCCTTTCAGGCGGTCAAAAGCAACGCGTAGCAATCGTACGCGCCCTTGCTATGAATCCCAAGGTTATGCTTTTTGACGAGCCCACTTCTGCCCTGGATCCCGAAATGGTTGGCGAAGTTTTAGATGTTATGAAACAACTTGCCAATGAGGGTATGACAATGGTTGTTGTAACACATGAAATGGGCTTTGCGCGCGAAGTTGGAAATCGTGTTTTCTTTATGGATAACGGTCAAATTACTGAACAAGGTACCCCCGAAGAAATTTTTGGCAATCCACAAAATGTGCGTTTAAAGGAATTTTTAAGCAAAGTAATTATATAATAAAAAAGTTCTCATTCATTGAATGAGAACTTTTTTATTTAAAGAACTTTTTAAGTTTTGGTTGTATTTTATAAAAATAAAATATAGCCATTTTTGAAATTGTAATGTCATAAATCACAAAGACAGGATTAGCGACTGCCAAAACGATATATACGGTATATTTGCCGAAATCATTAGTATCGCTTAAATCAACACCAAAAAGTTTTGCTATAAAACTGTAAACTATTGTAACAACTGCGTTAAACAAAACAATTTTAATTAACCACTCGAAAAATGGCTTGTTTATGCGCTCTATAGCGGCTTTAAGTATTGGGTAATATCCAAATAAAAACACATACATAAGCATTGCTTCGGGCTCACACAAAAGCACCGTAAGTGCGGCGGAAACGATATAAGCCGAAACCGCCCATTTATTCCCCAACTCTAACAGCACAACCATCA
>JAZSNW010000133.1:0-16066 GCA_045536615.1 Acutalibacteraceae bacterium
TTCAAGTGCACCGCAAGCACTTTTGGCAACAGTTGCGTTAAGGGATGCGCTACGGCGTTTTGGAATAATAATACCGTGAACGCGGCAGGCCTCAGCTGTTCTGATAATTGCGCCCAAATTGTGTGGGTCTTCAATTTCATCGCACACAATAATAAAGGGTTTTTCGTTTTGGTCGGCAGCTTTTTGGAAAATGTCCTCAACTGTTGAATATTCTTGTTCGGCAAAAAGCACAGCAACACCTTGGTGGTTTGCACCGCCGCAATAATAATCAAGTTTTTGGGGGCTGACTTCTTTAATTAAAATATCACGTTGTTTGCATTTTGCAATAATGGCGGTAATACTGCCGCCGCTAACACCGTGGGCAACCAGTAAGCGGTCAATTTCACGGCCCGAACGCACTGCCTCTAAAACGGGATTTCGCCCGCAAATTATGTTATAACCTTGTTCTTTATTTTCGTTATTTCGGTTTTCCATTTAAAAAATCCTTTATATATAATAATTCATCTTGCATTATAACACAAAACAAAGTAAAATTAAATAGTAATTTTAAATATTTAGGGAAAAATATTAAAAACTTTTTAAAAGGTGAAAAATATGGAAAAACTTAAAATTACAAACGTTTATGGGTATGAGGTTTTGGATAGCCGCGGCAACCCAACAGTTGCGGCAAAGGTTGTGCTGTCTGATATGTCTTGCGGGTTTGCTATTGCCCCGTCGGGCGCATCAACCGGTATGTTTGAAGCCCACGAAAAACGCGACGGTGACAAAACGCGTTATATGGGCAAGGGTGTTAAAAATGCGGTTGAAAGCATCAACGGTGAAATTGCACGAACCCTTATTTTAAGCGAAACGGTTAATCAGAGAAAAATTGATGAAATAATGATAAAACTTGACGGCACCGAAAACAAATCTCGCCTTGGTGCCAATGCAATTTTGGCAGTGTCGCTTGCTTGTGCAAAGGCGGTGGCAAATTCACAAAAAATGCCCCTTTATCGTTATATCGGCGGTATTGATGCCAATGTTTTGCCACGCCCAATGCTTAACATTTTAAACGGCGGTGCACACGCTGCAAATAACATTGATATTCAGGAATTTATGATTGTGCCATACACTGCCAAAACTTTTGCTGAAGGGCTTCGCCAAAGCGTTGAAATTTACCACTCACTTGGCAAAATATTAAAACAAAACGGCAAGGCAACAGGTGTTGGGGATGAGGGCGGTTTTGCACCCGATTTATCATCCGACGAAGAGGCAATTTCGATTATAGTTAAGGCCATTGAAGAGGCGGGCTATAACACAAACGATATTAAAATTGCGTTGGATGTGGCATCAAGCGAATGGTATAAAAACGGAAAATATCATTTGCCAAAGCGTGACAAAACAATGACTGCCGATGAACTGATTGAATATTATGAAGCACTTTGTGAAAAGTATCCTATAATTTCTATTGAAGACGGTGTTGCCGAAGAAGACTGGGACGGTTGGAAGAAATTGACCGAAAAATTAGGCCAAAAACTTCAACTTGTGGGGGATGATTTGTTTGTTACAAATTATAGCCGTTTAAGCAAAGGTATTCGCGAAAAGTGTGGCAATTCAATTTTAATTAAATTAAACCAAATTGGCACTTTGACCGAAACGCTTGATGTTATTGCACTTGCTAAAAAACACGGTTATACTGCGGTGATTTCGCATCGTTCGGGCGAAAGTGAAGACACCACTATTGCCGATTTGGCGGTGGCGGTAAATGCAGGGCAAATAAAAACGGGCGCACCGGCTCGAAGCGACCGAGTTGCAAAATATAACCGACTTTTAATTATTGAAAGCCAACTTAAATAGTAAAAAGCGAGAACTGAATTTGAAGTTCTCGCTTTTATAATTTAATCAATAAATTTTAAAATATCGCTAAACATTTCATCTTTACAAATGTCGTTATGTATTTCGTGGCGGCAGTTTTCGTAAAGTTTAATATCACATTTTTTGCCGTTTTTAATAAGCTTTTCATAAACCGCTTTTACACCTTTTCCGTAATTTCCAACGGGGTCTTTATCGCCCGCAATTAAAAGAATGGGTTTTGTGCCGTCAACCGCATTAAACCAAGCGTTTCGGTTGCATTTTGACAGCAAATTCATGAGGTCACCCATTGCTGAAACAGTAAAACGGAAGGTGCAGTATTTATCTGCGGCATATTTGTTTATAACCTCGCGGTCGGTAGTCAGCCATTCGTAAGGGGTGTCACCCTGGAAGCCCTTATTATAACCGCCAAAGGCAATGTTTTGAATAAGATTTGATTTATGCTTTTCACCCTTAAATGCCTTAATAATTTTCACAAGCAAAAGGCCTGCTTTTGACGCGGGATTTGGTCCGCTTGTGCCACAAAAGATAAATTTATCGTATTCTGCAGCGTAGCTTTCAGCCACAAGTCGTGCAATAAACGAACCCATTGAATGCCCCATTAAAACGGTGGGGGTTTCGGGGTACATTTTTTTAACTGCTTTGGTAAATGCGGCAACATCGTTTACTAAATATTTCCAACCGTTATTGTGGGCAATAAAGCCAAGTTCGTTATCAGTTTCGGCGGTTTTGCCGTGACCTAAATGGTCATAACCAAAAGCAACAACGCCGTTTTCAGCCAAAAATGAAAAGAAGTGGTCATAACGGTCGATATATTCGGTCATACCATGGGCAAGACACAAAAGACACTTTATTTCACCATTTGGAATAAAAATTTTGCCACGAAGGGTATGAATGTTGTCGGTGCTTTTAACCTCAAGAGTTTTTATTTCGAAGTTCATAAAAATTACTCCTCACTAAACACTTTAGCAGATTTTACTGCCCTTTGCCAACCTTTTAAAAGGTTTTCGCGTTCTTCTTGTTTCATTGCGGGATAGTAAATGTTTTCTTCTTGATTTAGGGTTTTTATTTCGTTTAAATCTTTCCAAAAACCAACTGCAAGACCTGCCAAAAATGCCGCACCCAAGGCGGTGGCTTCTGCGGATTTTGGGCAGCAAACCTCGGTTTTAGAAATGTTTGCCTGAAATTGCATTAAAAACTTATTTTGTGATGCGCCGCCATCGGCACGAATTGAAGAAATTTTAAGCCCTGTGTCGTTTTGAAGTGACACCAAAAGGTCGTTTGTTTGGTAGGCGATAGACTCTAAACAAGCGCGAATAAGGTGGTTTTTATTAGCGCCCCTTGTTAAACCACAAATGGTACCTCTGGCGTACATATCCCAATAAGGTGCGCCAAGCCCTGCAAAAGCGGGAACAACATAAACACCGTTTGTGTCTTTAACTTTAAAGGCATATTTTTCGGTGTCGCTTGATTTTTCAACAAGTTTTAGTTCGTCGCGAAGCCATTGAACAACCGCACCGCCCACAAAAACGCTGCCTTCAAGGGCGTAATTTATTTTATCACCAACGCTTGCCGCAATGGTGGTTACAAGCCCGTTTTGGCTGTTATATGCGGTTTCGCCTGTGTTCATAAGCAAAAAGCAACCTGTGCCGTATGTATTTTTAACGCTGCCTTTTTCAAAGCATTGTTGACCGAAAAGTGCGGCTTGTTGGTCGCCCGCAATGCCCGAAACGGCAATATCTGTGCCCATAATGTTTATTGTGCCATAAATTTCGCTTGATGGCTTAACGGTTGGCAACATACCTTCGGGAATGGTTAAAATTTCTAAAAGTTTTTTATCCCAACAAAGATTATGAATGTCAAAAAACATTGTGCGGGAAGCGTTGGTATAATCGGTCACATGAATTTTGCCGTTTGATAACTTCCAAATAAGCCAGGTGTCAATTGTGCCGAAAAGCAAATCACCATTTTCGGCTTTTTGGCGCGCACCTTTTACATTGTCTAAAATCCATTTAATTTTTGTGCCGCTGAAATAGGCATCAATTTTAAGGCCTGTGGTTTTGGATATGTATTCCTCTAAGCCCTGTGCCTTTAATTCATCACAAAATTCAGCCGTGCGGCGACATTGCCAAACAATAGCGTTATAAATCGGCTCACCAGTATTTTTATCCCAAACAACAACCGTTTCGCGTTGGTTTGTGATGCCCACAGCCGCAATTTCTTGCGGGTTGGCACCAATTTTTGTAATGGCTTCTGTTAAAGAAGCATATTGTGCCGAATAAATTTCAAGTGGGTTATGCTCTACAAACGAACTTTGGGGATAAATTTGGGTAAATTCATGCTGTGCCGATGACACAACACGGCCGTTTTTATCAAACAAAATAGCGCGGGCACTTGTTGTACCTTCGTCAAGCGCCAAGATATATTTTTTCATAAAAAACAACCCTTATTTTAAAATAACGCGGGGAACACGGGGGGAAATACCGCAAACAATTTCATAATTTATTGTGCCGCACAAATCAGCCAAGGCGTCAACCTTTAAGTCCTTGCCGAAAAGCAGCACCTCGTCACCCATTTTAACATTTTCCAAATCGGTTACATCAACGCACATTTGGTCCATACAAACCCTGCCAATAATATCGGCACGCTGTCCGTTAATGTAAACATAGCCCTGATTTGAAAGAAGTCGGGGGTAACCGTCAGCATAGCCGGCAGTTACTGTGGCAATTTTCATGGGTCGGTCAGCTTTAAAGGTGCGGCCATAGCTTACAGTATCGCCAACACCAATTTCCTTAACCATTGAAACAACCGATTTTACAGTTAAAACGGGGATTAAGTCATCAGTTATATCCATATCGCTTGAAGGGGATAAACCATAAAGCGAAATGCCAATTCTTGCCATTGACAAATGCTTGTCATCATCATTTATCGCACCTGCTGAATTGCAGCAGTGCAAAATAAGGTCACAAAAACCGTTTTCTTTAAATTTATCACACGCCTTTATAAAGCGGTCATATTGTTCGTTTGTGAAATTATCGTCGTTTTCTTCGTTTCGGTCGGCAACGGCAAAGTGGGTGAAAATGCCTTCACATTTAATACCCTTAAAGTTGGCGGATTTTAAAGCGTCCGAAAGGCCTGAAAGTTCAGCGCTTCTGCAATCAAACCCAAGGCGTGACATACCTGTATCAAGTTTTATGTGCGCCTTAATTTCCATGCCGTAAAACACACAAAGTGCCGACAATTTTTCAGCATATTCGAGTGAATAAACGCATTGCACAAGGTCGTATTTTTCAATATCGCGCACCATATCAACAGGGGTGTAACCCAAAATTAAAATGGGTTTTGTAATGCCAAAATTTCTTAAAGCAATGGCTTCATCAATGTTAGAAACAGCAAACCAGTCGGCACCGTTTTTTTCTAAAATTGGGCACAAATCTTTGGCGGAATGACCATAAGCGTTTGCCTTAACAACCGCCATAAGTTTTTTGTCGCCAAGTTTGTTTTTAAAAATATTAAGGTTGTGAACCAAAGCGTTAGTATCAATTTCAGCCCAAGTTCTGTGTAAAAATTCCATAATATCACCACAAGGTATTATACCATTTTATTACTTCTTTTGCAATGTTCTATTTACTTTTTGTGCCAAAGGTATGAAAATAATGCTTAAAACCAACCAAAAAAACGAATATAAAAGGCAAATTTGCCCCTTAAAATTAAAGGCGCGGTTGCTGTAATTCCATACATTTCGCTTTAAAATTATATTAAAAATTATGCCAAAAATAAGCTCGATAAAGGTGATAAATCCACTGCCGATAACCGCCCTTAAAATGATGGATTTGTGCTTTAATTTTTCGCCCAAATACCCAAAAAATGAAAAGCAAATGCCGCCCGCCATAAGCATTGACGGGTGGGTATGGCCCCGCCATAAAATTTCAACAAGTCCGTAACCCGTGCCGCCTATTAAAAACATTACAATTTTACGCAAAAAAATCACCCAATATAGTATTGGGTGAAAGGGTGGTTAATATTCAGCTTAACGCCTGCGGTTTGCAATTGCCAAAAGGCGTAAAAGTTGTGCTAATGACACTAAAAAAGCGGCGATATAGGTCATGGCGGCGGCTGTTAAAACCTTTTTAGCGCCCGAAACTTCGTCGGGTTGTAAAATGCCATAGTCACGGATAGAAGTTATCGCCCTTTTGGATGCGTTAAATTCAATCGGAAGGGTAATGAGCTGGAACAAAAGTGCAACGGCGAAAAAGATAATGCCAACGTCAATTAAAAAATAAAAATTAAATAAAAGACCAAAAAGTACCAGCGGCATCGCAAGGCGCGAGCCAAGACTGCACACAGGGTAAATTGCGGTGCGGAATTTAATCGGGCCATAGCTTTCGGCATACTGAACGGCGTGACCTGCTTCGTGTGCGGCAACACCAACTGCTGAAACGGTACAGTCGTCATAAACTGCATCAGACAGGCGAATAACATTTGTGCGGGGGTTATAGTGGTCGGTCAAATTGCCCGAAACACGCTCGATTTTAACATCCAAAACACCGTTTGCCTGTAAAACACGGCGGGCGGCTTCGGCACCGCTAATGTTACAAAAATGCTTTGAATATTTTGAAAAGGTTGATTTCACACCAATTTGTGCTATAAGCATAAGCACAATAGCGGGTAAAACCAATACTAAATAAAGATAGTCAAGACCATAATAAAATAGCATAAAATCATCCTAAATTAAACATTAAAGCGGAAAAGAACAATGTCGCCGTCCTTCATAACATATTCCTTGCCTTCGCTTCTTACAAGGCCTTTTTCCTTAGCGGTAACCAAATTACCATCGCACTGCATAAATTCAGTAAAGTTTATAACCTCGGCACGAATAAAGCCACGCTCGAAATCAGTGTGGATTTTACCCGCGGCACCGGGTGCCTTGGTACCGTTTGTAATGGTCCAAGCTCTAACCTCATCTTTGCCTGCAGTAAGGTAAGAAATAAGTCCTAAAAGGGCATAGCATTTTTGAATCATACGGTCAAGACCGCTGCGCTCTAAACCGAGCTCTTCCAAAAACATTACCTTTTCATCGTCCGAAAGGCCGGAAATTTCAGCTTCCAATGCGGCACAAATGGGTAAAATTTCGCGTTTTTCGCTTTCGGCTATATTTTGCACGATTTTATAATTATTATTACTTTCAATTCCGTTTACAAAATCGTCTTCGCTCATATTACAAGCGTAAATAACCGGTTTTGCCGACAAAAGCGCGGTGGTGTTTATAATTTCTTGCTCGCTGTCGTCGTTAATTTCAATACTTCTTGCGGGGTGACCATTTTCAAGATGTTCTAAAAGGCGCTTTAAAAAGTCAACCTCACCCTGCATTTTTTTGTCGCCCTTTAAGGCCTTTGTGGCTTTGTCTAAACGGCGTGTAACCATTTCCATATCAGAAAAAACAAGCTCTAAATTGATGGTTTCAATATCGCGGGCAGGGTCAACCGAGCCCTCAACATGAATAATATCATCACTTTCAAAGCACCTTACAACATGAACAATAGCGTCAACTTCACGAATGTTTGAAAGGAATTTGTTGCCAAGACCTTCGCCCTTTGAAGCACCTTTTACAAGACCTGCAATGTCAACAAATTCAATAACTGCGGGGGTGAATTTGTTAGGGTTATAAATTTCGGCTAATTTTTCAAGGCGTTCATCGGGCACACTCACCATACCTACATTTGGTTCAATAGTGCAAAAGGGGTAGTTTGCTGACTGTGCGCCTGCGTTTGTAATAGCATTAAAAAGTGTTGATTTGCCCACGTTTGGCAAACCTACCATACCAAGTTTCATAAAAATTTACATCCTTTTTAAAATTTAAATCAATTATACCGCTAAACTCCAAGATTATCAAGAGGAAAAACAAATAATAAAAAGGGTTTGCGTTTTTTGTGTTAATATATTATAATATAAAGTGATAAAATATAAAGGTGGGTAATTATGCGTACTAATTATACCGTTTCCCTTGAAAAAATTGCAAAGGAACTTTCACTTAAAACTATTTATTCTCCCGCTCCGCTTTCGGAAATTATGATTTCTTCAAACGAAGTTAATCGCCCCGGTCTTCAAATGGCGGGTTATTTTGAATATTTCGACGCTTGCCGTATTCAAATTATCGGCAAAAGTGAGGAAAGCTTTATTAAACGCTTCACCACCGAAAAGGCCGAGGATAGAATTAGGGAATTCTTTTCTCATAAACCGGCGGCTGTGGTGGTTTGCCGTGGGCTTGAATTTGGCGAAACATATATTGAAATTGCAAAGGAATTTGGAATTCCTGTTTTAAAAACCGAAGAATCAACATCGGGTTTCTCATCGGCTTTAATTGCACTTTTAAATTTAAACCTTGCACCTCGCATTACACAGCACGGTGTTTTGGTTGAAGTTTATGGTGAAGGTATTTTGCTTATGGGCGACAGCGGTGTTGGTAAAAGCGAAACCGCTATCGAACTTGTAAAACGTGGTCACCGTCTTATTGCGGACGATGCAGTTGAAATCCGCCGGGTTTCTGATAAGTCGCTTGTGGGTACTGCACCTGATAATATCCGCCATTTTATAGAACTTCGCGGTATTGGTATTATAAACGCCAGCCGTATATTCGGTGCGGGTGCCGTTAAATTAACCGAAAAAATTGACCTTGTTATCAATATTGAACAATGGGATGTTTCAAAACAATATGAACGCATTGGCCTTGAAAAGCAAACAACCGAAATTTTGGGTCTTTCTGTTCCGTCACTTACAATTCCCGTAAAGCCGGGCAGAAATTTGGCCGTTATTATTGAAGTTGCCGCAATGAACCATCGCCAGAAAAAACTTGGTTATAACGCAGCTGAAGATTTGCTTAAAAAACTTGGTATGACCGATGATACATCTACCGAAAGCGAAGTTGACCCATTCTTTTAAATTTAAGGAGTTTAAGCTATGCCCTTAATTTCATTTTTAAATGAAAACAACATTTGTTATAAATTAGACGAAGTTATGAAAAATCACACCAGCTTTAAAATTGGCGGCAAGTGTGATTATTTCATCACACCCAAAAGCGTGGCAGAACTTAAAACTGTAATAGAAAAATTAAACGACCTTTCGACACCTTATTTTATTTTGGGCAAGGGTTCTAACATATTAGTGTCAGATAATGGAATTACGGGCGCTGTAATTTCAATGTCGGGTATAAGCGGTATCACCGTAAATGGTGATGAAATTACCGTCGCGGCAGGTGAAACGGTTGCTGCCCTTTGTAATGAAGCGTTAAAAAACGAACTTTCGGGTCTTGAATTTGCTTTTGGTATACCCGGTAGTGTTGGTGGCGGTCTTTATATGAACGCCGGTGCTTACGGTGGTGAATTTTCGAATACCGTAATAAGTGCTCAATATTTAACCCTTGACGGTCAAGTAAAAACCATAACAAAGGACGATATGCAACTTGGCTATCGCACAAGTGTTTTTAAAAATAACGGCGGTATAATTTTGTCGGCAACATTTAAACTTAAAAAGGGTGACAAAGCCGAAATAAAAGCCCAAATGGATGACTTTTTAAACCGCCGAAAAACAAAGCAACCGCTTGACTTTGGCAGTGCGGGCAGTACATTTAAACGCCCAACAGGTTATTTTGCGGGTGCGCTTATTGAAAAAAACGGGCTTAAAGGCAAAATGGTTGGCGGGGCAAGGGTTAGTGAAAAGCACGCGGGCTTTGTTATAAATTATGAAAATGCCACCGCAAGAGATGTTAAAAAACTTATGAAAGAAATTCAAAGAATAGTTAAAGAAAATGATGGGGTTTTGTTAGAACCCGAAATCATTTTTGTGGGTAAAGAATAATGCAAAATTTAATTAACAAATTTAACGAGCTTAATATTGAAGGCATGCCAAAGCTTTCAAAACTTTATGGTCACAAGGGTGATTTTGTTAATATTGAATGCGAATTGCCAAATGGTCAAACGGCAAAAATTTTGGATGACAACAAAATGTATTACATTGCCGAACTACATAAGCAAAATTCTGACCGTTGTTTTGGTCTTGTTACCGATAAAAAGCAGCTTGTCGTTTTTGAATATGGCTGTGGTGGTTCGGATGCCAAACTCGTTATTTGGAAGAGGATATAAATAATGTCTTTTTGCGCTGATGTTAAAAATGAACTTTTAAACATAAGACCGTCCGCTTGTTGTAAACCGTCGTACATATATGGGTTTATGCTGTTTGGAAGGTCTTTTTCCATAAAGAAAATCGCACTGCAAACCGGTAATGAAAATGTTGCCAACGCCTATGCCGATTTAATTAAGTTTAATTATGGGGCAGATGTTAAAATTACCTGTGGCGGCAGTAAAAGGCCGACCTATAAGGCAGAGGTTGAGTCTCAGGCCGACCGCCTTAAAATTTTGGCTTTAATTGATTTTGGCATAAATGAAACGGTTATTGACCGCAGTCTTTTTCAAAGGGATTGTTGTCCACTTTCTTTTATTCGTGGGGCTTTTTTGGCGTGTGGCAATATTAACGACCCCGAAAAAGAATACCGTGCTGAATTTTCGGTTAAAAATGAAGCACTTGCAAACGATTTGGACGAGCTTTTGCAGGAGTATGATATTTTTATGAAGAAAACCAAAAGGGGAACGGCGACTGTGCTTTACACCAAGGACAGCAGTATGATTGAAGACCTTTTAACCCTTATGGGCGATACACACAGAACGCTTGAAATTATGGACGCTAAAATTATGAAAAGCGTTAAAAATAAAATCAACCGCCAAAGAAATTGTGACAATGCCAATATCACCAAAACGGTTGAAGCGTCACTAAAACAACGAAAAGCTATTGAGTATTTGGAAAAATCTGACCGACTTTTAAGTTTGCCGCAAGAACTTTTGGACGCGGCGCTGCTTCGCAAAAATAACCCCGAAGCAACCCTTAAAGAGCTTTGCAAAATTTCTAAAACACCGATTACAGTTTCGGGGCTTAATCATAGACTTAAAAAAATTATAGAAATTTATGATATGATGGAAAAATAAAAATTGAAAGGGGATGGCAAAATTGAATTTCACACATTTGCATGTGCATACCGAATATAGTTTATTAGACGGTTGTGCCCGCATTAAAAAGCTAATAGACCGTGCGGCCGAAATGGGTCAAAAAAGCATTGCCATCACCGACCACGGCGTTATGTACGGGGTTATTGATTTTTATAAATATGCGATAAATAAGGGTGTAAAACCAATTATCGGATGCGAGGTTTATGTTGCCACTCGGGGCCGTTTTGACAAACAAAAGGGGCTTGACGGTTACACCCATTTGGTGCTTTTATGTAAGGATAATGAGGGTTACCAAAACCTTATAAAATTAGTGTCGGCCGGCTTTACCGAAGGGTTTTATTCAAAGCCCCGTGTCGACCGCGAACTTATTAAAAAATATTCAAAGGGTTTAATTTGCTTATCCGCTTGCTTGGCGGGCGAAATTCCCCGTGCTTTAATGAATGGCGAATATGACAAGGCAAAAGAAACTGCACTTTGGTATAAATCGGTCTTTGGGGAAGATTTTTATTTAGAAATTCAAGACCACGGCATAGAAGAACAAAAACTTGTAAACCCGCAAATTATCCGCATTTCTAATGAATGTGATATACCGCTTGTTGCAACAAACGATGTGCATTATATAAATTATAGCGACTATAAAATGCACAAGGTTTTGGTGTGCATTCAAACTGCTTCAAAAATAACTGACGATAATATTTTAGAATTCAAAACCAACGAATTTTATTTAAAAAGCTATGACCAAATGGCAGAGCTTTTCGGCGATGTGCCAAATGCGCTCCAGAACACAAATAAAATTGCCGAAAAGTGTAATGTAACTTTTGAATTTGGTAAAATAAAGCTGCCGCATTTTGAAATTGGCGAACGCGACCATTTTGAGTATTTTAAAGAAAAATGCTTTGACGGGCTTTATAAAATTTACGGTCAAAACCCTGCGCAAGAGTATATTGACCGCTTAAATTACGAGCTTTCGGTTATAAACAAAATGGGATATGTTGACTACTTTTTGATAGTAGCCGACTTTGTAAATTATGCCAAAAATCATAATATTCCCGTTGGACCCGGTCGTGGCTCGGGTGCGGCATCTTTGGCGGCATATTGCGTTGGCATTACAGGCATAGACCCCATTAAATATGACCTTTATTTTGAACGCTTTTTAAACCCCGAGCGTGTTTCAATGCCCGACTTTGATATTGACTTTTGCTATGTCAACCGTCAAAAAGTAATTGATTATGTAATTGAAAAATATGGTGAAGACCACGTTTCGCAAATTGTTACTTTTGGTACAATGGCGGCAAGGGCTTCTATACGTGATGTTGGTCGTGCGCTTGACATACCCTATGCCCTTTGTGACAAGGTGGCAAAACTTGTTCCACAGTCGGTTGGTATGACCATTGACCGCGCGCTTGGAGGCGGTAAAGAACTTCGCGACCTTTATGAAAACGATGCGGCGGTTAAAGAACTTATTGATATGGCAAGACAGCTTGAGGGTACGCCTCGCCATGCTTCAACCCACGCGGCAGGTGTCGTTATTTCGGACAAGCCGATAGCGGAATATGTACCCCTTGCGGTTAATGATGAAGCAACAGTTACCCAGTTTACAATGACCTCCCTTGAAGAATTAGGTCTTTTGAAAATGGACTTTTTGGGGCTTCGAAACCTAACTGTTATTGCCGATACCGAAAAATACATTAGGGAATTCAACCCCGATTTTGACATTGAAAAAGTCCCCCTTGATGACAGTCAAACATATAATATGATGTCAAAGGGTAGAACTCTTGGTGTGTTTCAGTTTGAATCGGACGGAATGAAAAATGTTCTTCGTCAGCTTAATCCCGAAAGTATAGAAGATTTAACGGCGGTTTTGTCGCTTTATAGACCCGGTCCTATGGACTCAATACCAAAATATATCGAAAACCGCCACAACCCCGAAAAAATTAAATATGATATCCCTGCACTTAAAGATATTTTAAGCGTTACCTACGGTTGTATTGTTTATCAGGAACAGGTAATGCAGGTGTTTAGAAAATTGGGCGGTTATTCACTTGGTCGTGCGGATATCGTTCGTCGTGCAATGGCCAAGAAAAAGCACGATGTAATGAAAAAGGAAAAACAGTTTTTTCTTTACGGTGAAAAGGATGAAAACGGTAATATTATAAGTGAGGGCGCTTTGGCTTTTGGCATAAGTGAGGAGTCGGCTAACAAGATATTTGACCAAATGTCAAGTTTTTCATCCTATGCATTTAACAAGGCCCACGCTTGTGCATATTCCTTTGTGGCATATCGCACAGCATATCTTAAATGTCATTATCCGTCGCAATATTTTTCGGCGCTTATGACAAGTATGATGGATTCATCTCTTAAAATTTCCCAATATACTGCCGAATGTCAAAAAATGGGGATAAAAATTTTGCCCCCGTCGGTTAACCACAGTATAGATTGTTTCACCCCCGAAGGTGAAAATATTCGGTTTGGTCTTTTGGCGGTTAAAAATTTAGGGCTTTCAATTATTGAGCGCATTGTGACCGAACGTCGAGAAAACGGCAAATACACCTCGTTTTATGATTTTTGCCTTCGCAATTATTCGCGCGAATTTAACCGCAAAGCTATTGAAGGGCTTATAAAAAGCGGTGCGCTTGACTGCGTATCACAAAACCGCCGTGAAATGCTTTACAATATTGATGGCGTTATGGCGGCAGTTGAAAATGAAAAGCGTTTTTCGGCTCAAGGTCAACTTAATTTGTTTGACGAAATGGATTCACCAAACATTTATGAAATGGCAAAAGTGCCCGAAATGACACGCGAAATGCGGCTTTCAATGGAAAAAGAGGCAACGGGGCTTTATCTTACGGGTCACCCGATGGATGAATTTTCTGACTTTTTGAAAAATGCAAAATATGAAAAACTTAAAGATATTGCGGTGGGTAAATATCCCGACGGCAAGCGTGTTACGGTTGCGGGCATAATAGATGGTGTAAGGGTGCGTCAGCTTAAAAACAACAACCTTTTATGCACTGCCCAAATTGAAGATATTTCTTCATTTGTTAATATTACAATTTTTTCAAATGCGTATACGGCTTATAAACATTTAATAACCGATGCAAAACCAATTATTTTAACCGGTCGAATTGCCGAAAGGGAAGACCGTGATGTTGAAATTGTGGTGGAAAAAATTGAAGCAATACCCGAAAATTTAAAAGGGAGCACACCGCAAAAAATTAAGACAGGCCTTTATTTAAGGGTTAAAAGTGTCGACGGCGAAGATTTCAGAAAAGTTAAAACAATTTTGTCACAGCACAAAGGCGAAACCCCTGTTTTCATTGTGTGTGAAGACACGGGAAAACGCCTTGCAGCACCCACAAGTCTTTATGTAAAATTTGGCGATGAATTAAACAAAAAACTTTGTGAAGTTTTGGGTGACAGCAATGTGAAAAATTTTTGTTGAAAAATAACGTTTTTTGGTATATACTATATAATACTTGATTTCTTAAAAGTTCTTTTTGGAGTTGATTTATATGAAAACTATTGGTGTACTTACCAGCGGCGGTGACGCTCCCGGTATGAACGCGGCTGTTCGTGCAGTTGTA
This sequence comes from Acutalibacteraceae bacterium, assembly GCA_045536615.1. Taxonomy (GTDB): domain Bacteria; phylum Bacillota; class Clostridia; order Oscillospirales; family Acutalibacteraceae; genus UBA737. The sequence continues at coordinate 14,492 of JAZSNW010000133.1, forward strand.
AGAACAGCTATTGCCAATGGCATGAAAGTTAGGGGTATTCGCCGTGGTTATAACGGCCTTATGGAAGATGATATTATCGATTTAGGCGCACGAGAAGTATCCGACATTATACAACTTGGCGGTACAATGCTCTATAGCGCAAGAAGTACTCGTTTCAAAACCGAAGATGGTATGGCAGATGCTATTGCAAATTGCAAAAAACACGGTATTGAGGGTATTGCTGTAATCGGTGGTGACGGCTCTTTTAGAGGTGCTCGTGATTTGTCACTTCGTGGCATTCCTTGCGTTGGCATCCCTGCAACCATCGATAATGATATTGCATCTACTGAATATACAATCGGTTTTGATACCGCAATGAATACTGTTATCCAAATGGTTGACCGTTTACGTGACACTTGTGACTCACACGCTCGTTGCAGCGTTGTTGAAGTTATGGGCCGACATGCAGGTCACATTGCACTTCGCACAGGTATTTCGGTTGGCGCAACGGCAATTTTGGTGCCAGAACACGATAATTCTATTGAAGATGTAATTGCAAAAATTAAAGAAACTCGCGCACTTGGTAAAAAACACTTTATTGTTATGGTGGCCGAGGGTGTTGGCGGTGTTGATGAGATGGCAAAGAAGATTGAAGCTGAAACAGGTATCGAAACTCGTGCTACAATTTTGGGCCACGTTCAACGCGGCGGCAGCCCCACAGTTCGCGACCGTGTAATTGCTACCCAAATGGGTTATGAAGCAGTTTGTCTTTTAAATCAAGGTATCGGCAACCGCGTTGTTGCTTATAAACTTGGTAAAATTGAAAATTATGATATTTATGAAGCTCTTAATATGACTAAGGGTTTTGATGAATATATGTATAATGTTGCTGATGTAACATCAATATAATTATAAAAAAGAGCCGTTTCGGCTCTTTTTTAGTAAATGAGGAAATTTTTTATGGAAAAGGTTTTAGTCGGTATGAGCGGGGGAGTTGACTCTTCGGTTTGTGCTGCACTTTTAAAAAATGACGGTTATGAGGTTTTGGGTCTTACCTTAAATCTTTTTGGGAATGACGAAACAGCATCCAATGATGCAAAATCGGTTTGTGATGCTTTAAAAATCGAACACAAAACCGCCGACCTTAAAAACAAATTTAAAGAATTTGTTATTGACGATTTTATAAATGAATATATTGAAGGCAGAACGCCAAATCCCTGTATTGTTTGCAATAAAAAAATAAAATTTGGCGAAATGCTTAATTTGGCCGACAAATTCGGTTGTGACAAAATTGCTACGGGCCATTATGCGAAAATTATTCAAAAAGATGGTCGTTATTTGCTTTTTAAGGCAGACGATAAGGCCAAGGACCAAAGTTATGTACTTTATTGTTTGAATCAAAGTCAACTTTCCCGTGTTTTGTTACCCCTTGCAAGTCATTCTAAAAACGAAGTGCGCGAGGTTGCTAATTCGCTTAATTTGTCAAATGCCAACAAAAAAGACAGTCAGGATATTTGCTTTGTGCCCGACGGAGATTATGCTGCTTTTATTGAAAAAACAGCAAGTTTTGTGTCAAGCGTTGGCGATTATCTTGAT
>JAZSNW010000026.1:0-19102 GCA_045536615.1 Acutalibacteraceae bacterium
TTAAAATAGGAAGTATGGCAGGAACAAAGAAAGCTGAACGCCAACCAAGATTAGGTAGAAGTATAAAACCAAGTGCTACCATAAGGGTGGCAACAACTTGTCCAAATCCTGAAAAGGCATTTGCAAAACCGGTAGCAAAACCTCTTTTGTCACCCGGCCACCAAGCAGTCAGCGAGGAAACTCCGGGAGACCAAGCCATAGATTGGAAGAAACCGTTAAGACCCCAAATAATTGCCATTGCCAAAATGGATGTTTGGAAGCCCATAAATATGTTGCAAACAACAGATAAAATAACCGAAAGAATAATAAACTTGCGAACACCGAATATTTCGCCAAGTCTTCCGTTAACAAGGTGGCCTATACCGTAAGTCCAGAATAATACAGAGGAAAGAATGCCAATGTCTTCGCTGGAAAACTCGGTCATATAAACCTGAGCGTTTCCGATGTTTAACCTTGTGCAGTAATGTGCACAGTAAAGCAACGAGAATAAGAGTAAGTAGCGCCAGGCTCCTGCTAAAAACTTCTTGTATTCGGCTTTATTGTAGCCGTATTTAAGTTTATCCATAAGACCTCTCCTTATCTGTAAATCGGGTCAATTTTCTTAAGGTCAGCAAAGCTGTCAATCTCAACAATATCATCGAAGGTACATTCTCTTACCTCAACGGTGTAGTTGTCCTTGCAATACTCAAGCGAAACCTGGTCCCAATATCTTTCCTTACCGCCGGGCATCTCATAAACCTTTTTAATGTCGTCGTAAAGCTTTGCGCCGGCTTCTTCATTCCAATAAGAAATACCAAACATATGGTGGCAATCATTCCCGCCGATTTTTACCTTAGTAATAACCTTGTTTTTTGTCTCAAAGCACCAGTCATCGGTATAATCGGTTGGAACACCGAGATAGTTTGAGGTGTATTGGTATTTTGTAATGATGTCTGGGTTTGAAAGAACAAGGTCAGCCTCAAGCACATAGGCATTTTGTAATAAATGGCGTGTAAGTAATGCAGAAGAGATATTGTTAGCTTCATTGAAAAGGGGGTTTTCAATGAACTTAATGTTGGGATACTTATACAGTAGCTGGTCAAACTGTTCTCCAAGATAACCGCGAACAATATAAATCTCACTTATTCCTGCAGCAACAACGGCATCAAGCAGGGTATCAATCATTCTAATTCCATTAACCCTTACAAGCGGCTTTGGTGTATTAAGGGTAATAGGAACAAGGCGCGAACCGAAACCTGCCGCAATAAATATCGCCTTCTTAACTCTGTATGGTTCAAGCGATGTAAGTCCTTTATCGGTTAGAACTCCATTTTCAATAAGCGCAGCATAGGTAAGTTCGGTAATAATTTTATTAACTGTGCCGGTAGACATTCCTGTAGCTTCGGCAATTTCACGTTGAGATTTTTTAGTTCCTGCTTTTTCTAAAAAAGTAAGAACATCAAACTGTTTACGTGTGATGGGGGTAGATTTCATTTTTGTTTTCCTCTTTTACAAATTTTAGAACAAATATCATTAAAAAGTGTCAAAATTTGTTCATTTTCGACCATTATAGCACTTATAATGAACATAGTCAAGGAAAATAAAAAAGCTCATAACAGATATATTATCTGTTATGAGCTTTTTGGTCGAGGCGACAGGATTCGAACCTGCGGCCTCTGCGTCCCGAACGCAGCGCTCTACCAAACTGAGCCACGCCTCGACATATAAATATTAAATTGTTTTGAAATTAAAGTGGCGAAGGTCATTTCGCACTGCTACGCAGCTTACTCTTGCGGTGCCCGACGACTCGAAACTGCCGTTTCTCGCTTGTCGACCGCTGCGCCTTTTCGTTTTCGCTCAATCATCCACAGGATGCGCTCAAACTCAAAGCTACCAAACTGAGCCACGCCTCGACATATATTTAATTTCATCGGTTAACCGACCATATAATTATATATACTACCTTATAAAAAGTCAAGAAAATTTGTAAATGTGCGTTTTTGCTTTATTATATGCCAATAAACTGTAATGTAAAACTTGCGATTAAGGGGCAGATATGGTATAATGATTATAATTATAACTTTACGAAACGGAGAATTTTAATTGTCTGATAAAATTGTTTCTTTAACAAATGGCGTTGAGGGGTTATTTATAAAAAATGACCGTTTTAACACAACAAGCATTTCGTATAATTTTTATTTGCCCTTAAAAGAGGAAACGGTTGCCCAAAATGCGCTGTTGCCCTTTATTTTAACGGCTTCAAGCAAGGAATATCCCGACTTTTCTGCTTTAAATTTAAAGCTTAATAAATTATACGGTGCACGGCTTGATGCCTCAACCGAAAAGTATGGCGACTGTCAACTTTTAAGAATGCGAATTTCGGTTATAAATGACCGCTTTACCTTTGACAGCGATTCTTTGGTGCAGTCGGCAAGTGATATGCTTTTAGATTTGATTTTTGAGCCAAATATCGAAGATGGCGCTTTTGCAAATGAAGATGTTGAGCGTGAAAAACGCAAAGCCATTGAACACATAAAGGGTGAAATGGCCGAAAAGCGTGTTTATGCCAAAAACCGCCTTATAAGCGAAATGTATAAAGATGACGCTTACGGAATTTCAAAGTGCGGCACCGTTTCACAGGTTGAAAAAATTACGGGCGAAGGGCTTTATAAAGCGTGGGTTAATATGCTAAAAACCGCATTTGTTAGGGTGCAGGTTATTGGCGAAAGTTTGCCTTCAAAATTCTTTGAATCGGTAGCGGAAAAATTTGGCGGTATTGAACGCCTTGACATTACCGATTACCGCCTTTGCAAACCTACCGTTCCTGCCAAAAAGGTTAAAACCGTTTTTGAAAAAATGGATATTAAGCAGGGCAAGTTGGTGCTTGGCTTTTCAAGTGATATGTACGGTGATGATGATGCTTCCTTGCCAATGATGATTATGTCCGACATTTTCGGCGGCGGACCATATTCACGCCTTTTCACCAATGTTCGCGAAAAGATGAGTCTTTGCTATTACTGTGCGGCATCAAGCGTTAGATATAAAGGCCTTTTAACTGTTGATTCGGGGGTTGAATGGCAAAATGCCGACAAGGCAGTGGATGAAATTTTAAATCAGCTTGAAATTATGAAAAAGGGTGAATTTTCAGATTTTGAGTTTGAATCTTCAATTAAAAGTATTTGTGATTCACTTAAAGGCCATTATGACAGCCAAAATGGTATCGATTTATGGTATGCCCTTAAAATCAACAACAATAACCTCTATTCACCAGAGGATATAATTGAAAAAATTAAACTTATCACCCGCGAGGATGTAATTTATGCCGCAAAGGGTGTTAAGCTTCATACAATATTTAAGCTTTTGCCGAAGGAGGGACCGATATGTTAAAAGAAGTTTTTGAAAATGAAATCGGCGAAAGTTATGTTAAATGTGTTTTGGATTGCGGTTTAAAGGTGTATATTTGCGAAAAACCGCTTTATAATTCGGCTTATGCAATTTTCGGCACTAAATATGGCTCGATAGATAATGTTTTTTCGGTTAACGGCGAAAGGGTAGAGGTGCCCGAGGGTATTGCCCATTTTTTAGAGCACAAGCTTTTTGAAAGCGAAGACGGTGACGCTTTCACAAGATATGCCGAAACCGGCGCTTATGCAAACGCATTCACTTCTTTTGATAAAACTTGTTATGTTTTTAATTGTTCTTCCCGCTTTGATGAAAATTTGGATATTTTGCTTGATTTTGTGCAAAGCCCCTATTTTACCGCCGCAACGGTACAAAAGGAGCAAGGTATTATCGGGCAAGAAATTAGAATGTATGATGACAGCCCCGCTTGGCGTGTGATGTTTAATATGCTTTATGCAATGTATCACAACCACCCCGTAAGAATTGATATTGCGGGCACCGTTAAAAGCATTGCAGAAATTGATGACAAACTTTTATATAAGTGTTATGAAACCTTTTACAACCCGCAAAATATGTTTTTGTGCATTGCGGGCAATGTTAACACTGAAAAGATTTTGAAAAAGGTTGAGTCGGCAATTAAGGCAAAAGAAAAGATAGAACTTTCACGAATAATGCCAACCGAACCTGAAAGTGTTGTTAAACCTTATGTCGAACAAGCGTTAGAAGTGGCACTTCCAATGTTTTGTTTTGGATATAAGGAAAATGCCCAAACAAAACCAACCGTAAAAGAACGTATTTGTTCGGCAGTATTGCTTGAAATGATAGCGGGTGACGCGTCACCTTTGTTTAAACGCCTTACAAATGAGGGGCTTATAAACGACGAATTTTCTTTTGAATATTTTAATGGCGACGGTTATTCGGCAGTGATTTTCGAGGGCGAATCTAAAAACCCGCAAAAAGTTGCCGAAGAAATCAAGGCCGAAATTAACCGCCTTAGAGAAGATGGATTAAGTAAAAAACTCTTTAACGCCATAAGAAGTGGTCTTTACGGCAATGCTATTCGCGGTTATAACAGTATTGAAAGCATAGCAATGGGTCTTGTTGAATGTGCAATGAACGACACGGGGTTATTTGATGAAATTAAATATCTTAAAAAAATTACGGTTGATGATGTTTATAAACGCCTTGCCCTTTTAAATGATGACTGCACTGTTTTGTCGGTTATAACCCCAAAGGAGAAGTGAAAAAATGAGTTATGATGTTACAATTTTCGGTATAGATATCACCTTAAAGCCCGTTGCTTTTACCTTGCCTATCGGTAATGGTTGGGACATTTATTGGTACGGGATCATAATTGCCGTTGGCTTTTTGTTGGCGCTTATTTATGCTTATTTTAATTATAAGCGCTTTAACCTTGATATTGACCGCGTGCTTGATGTTGTGCTTTTTACAACCCCGGTTGCAATATTGTGCGCCAGGGCATATTATGTCATTTTTGACGGAGTAAAACTTGAAAGCTTTGGTGACTTTTTCGGATTTGGCAACGGTCAGGGCTTTTCGGGACTTGCTATTTACGGCGGTGTTATAGGCGCCTTTGTTATGGGCTTTTTAATGTGCAAAATCCGCAAAGTTAAAATTACCGATATGTTCGACCTTGCAGCCCTTGGCTTTTTAATTGGTCAGGGTGTTGGCCGTTGGGGCAACTTCGTTAATCAAGAAGCATACGGCACCTTTACCGGTAGCAGTTGGTGGGGTATGCAAAGTGATGTCACCATTTTTGAAATGGGGCAAGAAGGTTTGGTTCACCCCTGCTTTTTGTATGAATCACTTTGGTGCATTGCGGGCTTTGTTTTAATTCACTTTTTAAGCAAAAAACGCAAATTCAGCGGTGAAACCGCTTTGATGTATGGTGCGTGGTATGGTTTTGGCCGCGCAATTATTGAAACACTTCGAACCGACAGTTTAATGATTGGTCCGTTAAGGGTTTCGTTTGTATTGGGGCTTTTACTTTGTGTCGCAAGCGTTATTTTAATTTTTGTTATCCGCAAAAAGATTAAAGAAAATAGCGTTGTTTATGAAAATGTATTTGCCGAAGAAACCGATATGCAAGAAAATATTGTAGGGGATGAAAATGATGTACAAGCTGATTGATGGCAAGGTAATTTCCGCCGCTGTTAAAGAACGCGTTAAAAACGAGGTTGCGGCTTTAAAAGAAAAGGGAATTACCACAGGCCTTGCGGTTATAATTGTTGGTGAAGACCCCGCTTCGAAAGTTTATGTGAATAATAAGAAAAAAGCGTGCGAGGCACTTGGCATTATTTCAGAAGAATATGCGCTGCCCGAAAACACCACACAGGAAGAATTACTTTCTCTTATTGAAGAATTAAATAAAAAAGAAAGCATTAACGGTATTTTGTGCCAGTTGCCACTTCCCAAACATTTGGATGAAACTGCCGTTATAAATGCGATTTTGCCCGAAAAGGATGTTGATGCTTTTCATCCTATAAATGTGGGTAAAATTATGCAGGGCGATTTTGATTTCGTGCCCTGCACCCCTGCCGGCGTTATGGAAATGCTGGCTTTTGAGGGTATTGAAATTTCAGGCAAAACCTGTATTGTTATTGGTAGAAGCAATATTGTAGGTAAACCAATGTCAATGCTTTTACTTCACAAAAACGGCACCGTTACAATTTGCCATTCAAGAACAAAAAATTTAAAAGAAGTGTGCAAAAATGCTGACATTTTGGTGGCGGCTGTTGGTCGCCCCAACTTTGTAACTGCTGATATGGTGAAAGACGGTGCGGTTGTAATTGATGTTGGTATTAACCGTGTTGGCGGCAAATTGGTTGGAGATGTTGATTTTAACGATGTTTGTGAAAAAACATCACATATCACCCCCGTACCCGGTGGTGTTGGTCCTATGACCATTGCAATGCTTATGCAAAACACACTTACCGCAGCAAAGAAACAAAATAAGGTGAATTAAGTTGCTTAAAAAAATACTTATTTGTGTTGTCGCTTTAATGGTAATGCTTATAAGCGTTGTTTCTGCTTTGGAAATTGGTGATGAATTTTACCTTTTTGGCAGAGATGATGAAAAACTTGCAAAAGCGTTATCAATGACAGAAACCGAAATTGCAAATTATTGCAAACAAAATTTCATAACCGAATTGGCGGTTAATAAAGATAACACAAAACAAATACGCGAAATTACCCGCGAAACCGAATTTTCAAAAATGGTTAAAAATCTCGCTGTTCTCAGCGATGAGGAAATTGCCGACTTAACCTTTCAACTTTGTGGTTTTGAAAATATAAAGGGCAAAGTTATTGAAAAGGGTGTGTATAAATACCTTAAAATTGAAGTTAAAAGTAAGGATAGCGGCGGGGAATATATTTTAACACAATATATTACCGTTAAAAACAGTAAAATTGTCACTTTAAGTTTTTATACTTCAAATGGTAAGGATACAAGCTATGCCGATAAAATTTTTAATTCGCAGTTTGAAAGCACAGGCGGCTTAAAGGTGGTAATAACCATTTTGTTGGCACTGCTTTTTGGTGTGGCGGCCACCCTTTCGGTTATGATAGTGCGTGATTTAAACAAACCAAAAGAAACTTTCGAAGAATCGTAGCTAAATTGTTATATCATAGGAAAATTTGTAAGTTGTCTCTACAAAATATCAATATAACTTCATCTAATTGCCAACTTGATTAGCGATATATTTGCTTTGCAAATGCGATATACAAGCAAAACTTGTGCGATATATTATACCTTGTGGTATAATGCGATATGATATAAATCCACCCGCGCCCGCAGGCATATCGCATACGCAGTATATATCGCGTTACAATGTAACATATCGCAAATCGAAGGATTTATATCACTTTTTAAAATAACACTTGATTTTTGTGAACCTTTGTGTTATAATCTTTGAGCATGTGATTTCACTCGGTCCTTACGAGTGGGTTCATTGCCGAAAATTCGACATTGAAGCGGATGGTCCTCTGCCACAAGTTTGGTTATGAACGTCTGAAATTTTTAAGGAGGAAAAACTAATGGACGTAATTAAGGAATTAACTGCTGAACAACTTAAAAAAGAAGTTCCCGAAATCTTAATCGGTTCTACCGTTAAGGTACACGTTCGCATTAAGGAAGGCGAAAAGGAAAGAATTCAGGTTTTCGAAGGCACTGTTATCGCTAAAAACAACAGCGGCATTGCTGAAACCTTTACCGTTCGTCGTGTTTCTTACGGCGTAGGCGTTGAACGTGTATTCCCCGTACATTCACCTTCAGTTGCTAAGGTTGAACTCGTACGCAAGGGTCGTGTTCGCAGAGCAAAACTTTACTATCTCCGTGATAGAGTTGGTAAAGCTGCAAAGGTTAAAGAAAAGATTTAATCTTGGAAGGGGGACGGGTGAATACCTTGTCCCCCTTTGTTTTTTAAGTAATAGGTAAAAGGTAAGAGGTAATAAGTATGGTGTGCCTTTGGCACGGATATAAATGGCTTCACCTTTTTAAAAGTAATTGTAAAGAGTGAAATGTATGAACGATTTATCAAAGGGTTTTAAAATTGATACCGATTTCGTTAAAAATGAACCGCCCGAAAAAACTTCAATTAAAAAAGAATTTATCGAAGGGTTGAGCGCAGTTGCCTCAGCTCTTATAATTGTTGTCATTTTGTTTGGCTTTGTTTTCAGGGTGGCGGTAATTAGCGGTGACAGTATGAAAAACACCCTTTTTGACAAAGAAATTGTTATTATCACAAATATCAATTACACCCCCAAATACGGCGACATTGTGGTTATTTCCCGCAATGCCGATAACACACCCGCTTCACAAAGTGATAACGGTCCAATCATTAAGCGCGTAATTGCTACCGAAAATCAAGAAGTGGATATTGACTTTGAAAAGGGCATTGTTTATGTTGATAAAGTTGCGCTTGTTGAAGATTATATAAGCACCCCAACCCATCGCCAAGATGATATAGAATTCCCCGTGACTGTACCAAAGGGATGTGTTTTTGTGTTAGGTGACAACCGCGAAGTATCATTAGACAGCCGCAGCAGTCGTATTGGTAAAAACGGTATGGTTGACACACGCTATATTTTGGGCAGGGCAGTTTTACGTATTTTTCCATTTAATAAAATAGGGGGCTTGGGACTGGATGAGTGAAAACGGTCAAACAATTCAATGGTTTCCGGGGCACATGGCCAAAACCAAGCGCAAAATTAAAGAGATTTTACCTATTATTGACGCCGTGGCCGAGGTTGTGGATGCAAGAATTCCTCAAAGCAGTCGCAACCCCGATTTAAAGGAAATTATTGAAAACAAACCACACATAATTTTGCTTAATAAATGCGATATGGCAGATGCCACCGCCACAAAAGAGTGGATAGACTTTTATAAATCAAACGGTATAACTGCAATTCCGGTTGACTGCAAAAGCGGTAAGGGAATGAGCTTGTTTAAAGACAATGTGAAAATTGCCCTTAAAGACAAGCTTGAAAGTTATAAAGAAAAGGGAATGGTCGGCAAACCGCTTCGTGTTATGGTGGTTGGCATACCAAATGTTGGTAAATCATCCTTTATAAATAAAATTGCGGGCAGAACCCGTGCAAAAGCCGAAAATCGCCCCGGTGTTACAAGGGGAAACCAATGGTTTACCATTGATAAACAGTTAGAACTTTTGGATACACCCGGTGTTTTGTGGCCCAAGTTTGAAGACCAAACGGTAGGCGAACATTTGGCGGTAACAGGTGCTGTTAAAGACCAAATTTTAGATGCCGAACTTTTGGCAATGCGACTTTTGGAAATTTTAATAAAAGATTATCCCGAATTATTAACCGCCCGTTATGGCGAACTTGACTTTTCGCTTGATGCTTATGACCTTTTGGCCGTTATCGGTAAAAAACGCGGCATGGTTATCCGTGGTGGCGAAACCGATACTTTAAGGGCTGCTAATATGCTTTTAGAAGAATATAGAAACCAAAAAATTGGGAATATAACATTGGAGAGGGTACAAAATGCCTGATTACAGTTATGAAAAGGCCGCTGAAACCAGCGGCTTTAATATAATATGCGGTGTTGATGAGGCAGGCCGCGGTCCACTTGCGGGGCCGGTGTGCGCCGCTGCCGTAATTTTGCCCGAAGATTTAGAAATCGAAGGGCTTAATGATTCAAAGAAACTCAGCGAAAAAAAGCGTGAACAACTTTTCGATATTATAACCGAAAAGGCGCTTAGCTATTGTGTTGCATACGGAACACTTGAAGAAATTGAAGAAAAAAACATTTTAAATGCCACCTTCCTTGCAATGAACAGGGCGATAGACGGCTTAAAATTAAAGCCCGATTTTGCACTTATTGACGGCAATAAAATACCGACGGGTATAAAAGTGCCTGCGGCGGCGGTTGTTAAAGGGGACGCAAAGTCAATGTCGATAGCGGCGGCTTCAATTTTAGCAAAGGTAAGCCGTGACCGACTTTTAATGGAATATGATAAAAAATATCCACAGTATCTGTTTGCAAAGCACAAGGGTTATGGCACAAAATTACATACTGATTTAATTAAGGAATTTGGTCCTTGTGAGATTCACCGCCTTTCTTTTTTGAAAAACATTTTGGGTGAAAAATAATGAATATTGGAAAAGTTGGCGAAAACGGAGAAAAGCGTGTTGCAGAATTTTTGCGAAAAAACGGGTTTGCGGTTGTAAAACGAAATTATCAGTGCCGATATGGTGAAATTGACATAATTGCCGAAAATAAACAGTATATTCTTTTTGTCGAGGTTAAAACCCGCAAAGAAAATGCGCTTATTTCGGGAATTGAGGCGGTAAACAGCCACAAGCAACAACGCATTGTTTTGGCAGCGCAGGACTATATCACAAAAACTCTTTGCGAAAAGCAACCCCGCTTTGATGTGGCAGAGGTAACTGTCACCGAAAAGGCGGATGGTAGTGCGGGCTTTAACCTGAAATATATTAAAAATGCATTTTAGGTGATTTATGAATTTTTTTGATTTACATTGTGATACGGCTTACGAAATGTATGTAAAAAAGCAGGACTTTTCAAAAAACAATCTTGCGGTTTCAGGCGAAAAAGGTGAGATTTTTGAAAATTGGTATCAAACCTTTGCGGTGTGGCTGCCCGAAAACACTAAAAATCCGTTTAATTTTTATAAAGCAGTGCTTTGCGATTTAAAAGCCAAGCTTTGCGGCAATGTTAAGCCAATTTTTGCGGTTGAGGGCGGCACTGTTTTAGAAGGGAAAATAGAAAATCTTTATAAATTAAAAGAAGACGATATAAAAATTTTAACACTTACCTGGGACGGTGAAAATGCTATTGCCGGTGGGGTTAAAAGCGACAAAGGTTTAACCGATTTTGGCAAAGCGGTCATAAAAGAAATGAACGCTTTAAATATGGCGGTTGACCTTTCGCACCTTAATAAAAAAAGTTTTTATAAGGCAATAGAAGCTGCTGAAAAGCCCCTTGCCACCCACTCAAACTGCAAAGAAATTTTTAATGTACCACGCAATTTAAGTGATGAGCAAATAAAACTTATTATCGAAAAAAACGGCATTATAGGGCTTAATTTTTATCCGCAGTTTTTGGGGGATAATTTTTATAATGCGGTTTATGAAAATATACTTCATTTGTGTGATTTAGGGTGTGAAAATAATATTGCAATAGGTTCTGATTTTGATGGGGCTGATATGCCAAATGAAATGTGTGATATTGCTAAAATTCCTACTTTATATGCGGTTTTAAAGCAAAAAGGGCTGCAAGATGACTTGCTGCAAAAAATATTCTATATAAATGCTTATAATTTTTATTTAAACCTTTGACAAATGGGTTTTATTATAATAAAATAAGGGAAGTAACACGGAGGATGAAAACTTATGAATTATATCAGTACAAGGGATAAATCTATAAAAACTACCGCAGCGGGTGCTATTTCGCAGGGCATCTCGGTTGAGGGTGGTTTGTTTGTTCCTGACACCTTCCCAATATTTACAAAAGCTGATTTTGAAAAGCTTCGCGATATGGACTATGTCGGCAGGGCAAAATATGTTCTTAAAAACTTTTTAAACGACTTTACTGACGATGAAATCGATTATTGTGTAAAGGGTGCGTATATTGGCTCTTTTGATGATGAACAACCCGCGCCAATTTCGGTTTTGGGCGAAAATGCAAATATTTTAGAGCTTTGGCACGGCCCTACCTGTGCTTTTAAGGACTTGGCTTTACAGCTTTTGCCTTATCTTCTTACAACATCTGCAAAAAAGGTGTCAGCGGGCAAAAAAATTGTTATTTTGGTTGCCACTTCGGGTGACACAGGCAAGGCCGCACTTGAAGGATTTTGCGATGTACCTAACACCGAAATTATGGTGTTTTACCCAAGCGATGGCGTAAGCCCAATGCAAAAGCTTCAAATGGATTCTCAAAAGGGCGAGAATGTGCATGTTTGTGCTATCAAGGGTAACTTTGACGATGCCCAAACAGGCGTTAAAAAGATTTTCATCAACAATGAAGTTAAAGCAAAACTTGCTGAAAATGATATGCAATTCTCTTCGGCAAACTCAATTAACTGGGGCCGTTTAGCACCCCAAATTGTTTATTATGTTTCAGCTTATTGCGACCTTTTAAAGCGTGAGGGCGACCGCATAAATAATGGCTTTAACATTGTTGTACCCACAGGCAATTTTGGTAACATTTTGGCGGCTTATTATGCTAAAAAAATGGGTGTGCCGGTTAAAAAACTTATTTGTGCTTCAAACAAAAACAATGTTTTGACCGACTTTATAAATACAGGTAAATACGACCGTAATCGCAGTTTTTACACCACTATGTCACCGTCAATGGACATTTTGATTTCAAGCAATTTGGAAAGAATGTTGTTTGAACTTAGCGGTGAGGATGACAAGGCAGTTGCAAAAATGCAAAAGGATTTAAGCGATAGCGGCACATTTACAGTAAGTGCTGAAATCAAAGAAAAAATGAGTGAGCTTTTCTTTGGCGGCTGCTGTGATGATAATGACACCTTAAAAACTATAAACGATTTGTTTAACGAGTATGGATATCTTTGCGATACCCACACCGCAGTTGCAATGAATGTTTACAAGCAATATGTTGAAAAAACAGGTGATGATATTCCAACGGTTATAGCATCAACTGCTTCTCCTTATAAATTTGCAAACAGTGTTTTGTCGGCTGTAAGTAATGAAAAAGGTGAAAGTGAATTCGACACCGTAAGAGTTTTAAGTGATGTTACAAAAACCGAAATTCCAAATCCCATCAAGGCGCTTGAAACTGCAACCGTTCGTTTTAATGATATTCGCGAAAAAGAGGATATGTTAAAAGCGGTTTATTCGGCTTTAAATATTTAAAACAAAAAGCCACTGTCTTACACAGTGGCTTTTTAAAAACTTGATTTTTTTACTTTGCCTTAAAGGTATCGCAACAAGTTTCTTGTGCGTTTGATGCCATGCCGTTACCAACGTGAATTTTACCTGCTGAACAGGTGTTGTTAGCTGCGTGGTACATACAATTTTTTACGTCGCAAGAAATACAAACATTAGATTCGCATTTATTTTCCATGATAATCAAGTCCTTTCTGACCTAATGGTCTTTATTATTATGTTTTTAAAAGTTTAAAATATTCATGAAAGGGGAGAAAACAAATTGTCTATTTATGCCATTTCGGATTTGCATTTATCCTTTGGCAGTGATAAGCCGATGAATATTTTTCGCGGTTGGGATAATCACACAGAAAAAATAAAAGCAAATTGGAACCGACTTGTTAAAGCGGATGACACCGTAATTCTTCCCGGTGATTTTTCGTGGGGCCTTAAACTGAATGAAACTTTGCCTGATTTTAAATTTTTAGAAAGTTTAAACGGCAAAAAAATAATTTTAAAGGGTAACCATGATTTATGGTGGTCTACCGTTAAAAAATTGCGCGATTTTTTTGAAGTTAATGATATAAAATCGGTTGAAATTTTATTTAACAATACCGTCACGGTTGAAGGGTGTGCCATTGCGGGCACACGCGGTTGGTTTTATGATGACAAGGCCGATAAAAAAATTATCGCGCGTGAGGTTGGCCGACTTGAAAAATCGTTAACCGAAGCCGAAAAAACAGGACTGCCGATTTTGTGCTTTTTGCATTATCCACCCGTTTATAACGGTGAGGTTTGCGAAGAGATTTTTGCTGTTATTAAAAACCACAATATCAAAAAAGTTTATCACGGCCACATTCACGGCGCAGGGTTTAATAATGCCACAAAGGAGTATGAAGGTGTCGAATTCAAGCTAATTTCCTGCGATTGTGTTGATTTTACCCCTGTTTTTATATTTTAATTAAAATATTATTAAAAAATAGTGGAAAATTTTGAAAGTGTGTGTTATTATATTAGTTGTGTAAAAAATTTAGCATATATTATGCGGAGGTATAAAAATGACTTTAAAAGAAACAAAAAATTTAAGCGCAAACAGATATGAGCTTACCATTGCCATCAGCGCAGAAGAATTGGCTGAGGGTGTTAAAAAAGCATATAATCAAAGAAAGGATAATATCGCTATCCCCGGTTTCAGAAAGGGCAAAGCACCTTATGCTATGGTTATCAAAATGTATGGCGAAGAAGCATTTTATGAAGATGCTTTAAACATCCTTTACCCCGAAGCAGTTGACAGCGCTATTAAGGAAAGCGGCCTTAAAGTAATCAACGACAAAATGGATACCGATATTGAATCAATTTCAAAGGAAGACGGTGTTGTTTTAAAGGTTGCTGTTACCACTTACCCCGAAATTGAAATTGGCAAATATAAGGGGCTCAAAGCTGAAAAGGTAATCGCAAAGGTTGAAGACAGCGAGGTTGACGCTCAGGTAAACGCTATGGCTGACCGCAATGCTCGTATGGTATCTATCGAAGACCGTGCAGCACAAAACGGCGACACAGTTGTTATCGACTTTGAAGGTTTTGCTGACAGCGTTGCTTTTGACGGCGGCAAAGCAGAAGGTTATTCATTAGAACTCGGCTCGGGTTCATTTATCCCCGGTTTTGAAGAACAAATCGTTGGCAAGAACATCGGCGAAGAATTTGATATCGATGTTACCTTCCCCGAAGAATATGGCGCAGAAAACCTTGCAGGCAAGCCCGCAGTTTTCAAAATTAAACTTCACGAAATCAAATTCCGCGAACTTCCCGTTATTGATGATGAATTCGCAAAGGATGTAAGCGAATTTGATACTTTGGCTGACCTTAAAGCCGACATTAAAGAAAAAGCATTGGCTCAAAAAACCAAAATTGCTGAAGAAGAAGTTGAAAACGAATTAGTACAGCAAATCGTTGACAGCATTAAGGGTGAAATCCCAGAAGCAATGTTTGAAAGCCGTTTAGAACAAAGCGTTCAAGAATTTGGCTATCGTCTTCAAATGCAGGGCTTGGACCTTGACACATATCTTAAATATTCCGGCACTTCTATGGATGATTTCAAGGCAACCTTCCGTCCCCAAGCTGAAGGTCAGGTTAAGTTCCGTTTAGCCCTTGAAAAGATTGTTGAACTTGAAAAAATTGAAGCAACTGAAGAAGAGCTTGAAGCTGAATTCAAGAAGATGGCTGAAGCTTACAATATGGAAGTTGAAGCTGTTAAGAATGCAGTTCCCGCTGAAGAGCTTGCAAAGGATGTTGCAGTTCAAAAAGCAATCGACTTCATCAAATCAAACGCAGTTATTACCGAGGTAGAAACAAAAACCGAAAAGAAACCCGCTGCTAAAAAATCTACCGCTAAAAAGACCACAACTGCAAAGAAAACCACCAAAAAAGCAGAGGAAACTGCTGAATAATTGATTATAAATCTTTCAAAAGGTTCATAATATTAAATGAAATTAAGCCGGCACATTTTGTGTCGGCAATTTTAAAAAAGGAGAGTATATTATGAGTTTTGTACCTTATGTTATTGAACAAACAAGCAGAGGCGAGCGTTCTTATGACATTTTTTCCCGCCTTCTTAATGACCGTATTATAATGCTTAACGGCGAAGTTAACGATGCTTCTGCAAGTGTTGTAATTGCTCAAATGCTTTATCTCGAAGGTCAGGACCCTGATAAAGACATTAACTTTTACATCAACAGCCCAGGCGGTTCTGTTTCGGCCGGTATGGCAATTTATGACACAATGCAATATATCAAATGTGATGTTAGTATTATTTGTATGGGTATGGCTGCAAGTATGGGCGCTTTTCTTTTGTCGGCAGGCGCAAAGGGTAAGCGCTTGGCACTTCCCAACAGCGAAATTATGATTCATCAGCCACTTGGCGGCGCAAAGGGTCAAGCAACTGAAATTTTAATTGCTGCTAAACATATTGAAAGAACCCGCGCAAACTTAAACCGCATTTTGTCTGAAAATACAGGCAAACCGCTCGACCAAATTGAACGCGACACCGAACGCGACAATTTTATGACCGCTAATGAAGCAATGGAATACGGTCTTGTAGATAAAGTAATTACTAAGAGGTAAAAGTAATGCCAAATAAAGTTGACAGCGAAATTCGTTGTTCCTTTTGCGGCAAAACGCAGGAGGAGGTAACCCGCCTTGTAGAAGGCCCCGGTGTTTATATTTGCGATAACTGTATTGAGTTTTGTTCATCCCTTTTGTTTGATGATGAAATTGCGGCAAGTAAAAACAAAAAGAACAAAAAAGAAAAAGAATTTGTTTTACCCACCCCACAGGAAATTAAGGGACAGCTTGACCAATATGTTATTGGTCAGGACGAAGCAAAGAAGACTCTGTCGGTTGCGGTGTATAACCACTATAAACGAATTTTCAAAAGCACCGATAATGATGTCGAGCTTCAAAAAAGCAATGTTTTAATGCTTGGCCCCACAGGCGTTGGCAAAACACTTTTGGCGCAAACTTTGGCAAAATGCCTTGATGTGCCGATTGCCATTACCGACGCTACCACCTTGACCGAAGCGGGTTATGTTGGCGAAGATGTTGAAAATATTTTACTTCGCCTTATTCAAGCGGCCGATTATGACATTGAAAAGGCCGAACGCGGCATAATTTATGTTGACGAAATCGACAAAATTGCAAGAAAAAGCGAAAATGCGTCTATCACTCGTGATGTAAGCGGTGAGGGTGTTCAGCAAGCACTTTTAAAGATTTTAGAGGGTACAGTTTCCAATGTTCCCCCGCAAGGTGGCAGAAAACACCCACAACAAGAATTTATCCAAATCGATACCACAAATATTTTGTTTATTTGTGCGGGTGCTTTTGACGGCATTGAAAAAGTGATTGAACGCCGTATCGGTGGCAGCAGTCTTGGTTTTGGGGCAGATGTAAAATCCCCCAAAAGCAAAGAGGCCGAGGCACTTAATATGGTTGCAACCCACCAAGACCTTGTTAAGTTTGGCATTATCCCCGAACTTGTTGGTCGTATGCCGGTTATCACCGCTTTAAAAGGTATGGATAAAGAAACTTTGGTGTGCATTATGCAGGAACCCAAGAATTCTATCATCAAGCAATATGAAGCCCTTTTCAAAATGGACGGCGTTGACTTAATGTTTGATAAAAAAGCAATGGAAAAAATTGCCGAGCTTACTATCGAACGCAAAACAGGTGCACGCGGTCTTCGTTCTATAATCGAGGGTGTTTTGCAGCCCCTTATGTTTGAAACCCCGTCTGATAAGACAATTAAAAAGATTATAATTACCGAGCAAACCGTTTTGGGCGGCGAGGCAGAGGTTATTAAAATGTAAAACTAAACACCGCGGATTTTAGATATTGCTAAATCTGCGGTGTTTTTATACCCTGAAACTTGACAATTTTTTATTATTGGTATATAATAATCTAATTCTATTATACATATTAAAAGAGGGGGTATTTTAAGTGATAATTTGGGATTATTTGGTTGAAATTTTCGCAAAAGCAACATCAGACAGGAAGTTTGTTTTCGAAGTTGCTTTAAGAGTTATCTTGGCGGTTATCATCGGTGGCGTTTTTGGTAGCGAACGCGCTCGCCATGGTCGTGCGGCAGGTATGCGTACCCATATTCTTGTTTGTTTAGGTGCTGCATTAACATCTATGACGGGTGTGTTTTTGGTCGATTATATGAATTATACAGGTGATGTCACCCGTATTTCGGCACAGGTTGTATCTGGTATAGGTTTTCTTGGCGTTGGTATGATTATTATTAAAAACAACAATGTTGTTTCGGGACTTACAACGGCAGCAGGTATTTGGGCAACAAGTATTGTCGGCATTGCTTTGGGTTGCGGTTTTTATGCGGGTGCAATAATTACTTCAATATTTATGTTTATTGCCATCGTTCTTCTTTCAAAGCTTGAAAAATATAAAAGACGCAACGAAGTTGTTTATATAGAAATTGATGATATGTATAAAACCAATAAGGTAATTAAACAGGTTAGGGAATTGGTTAATCATGATTGCCCTTATAAAATTTTACCCGCAAAAAGCGGATATAACCACCACATCGGTATAGTAATGGTGGTTGAAAAGAAGCTTAAATTTGACATCGAAAAGGTTTTAGAACTTGAAAATGTTGTTTTTGTAGATGACGAAGAATAATTCAAAGCAGAGAACTTAGTTCTCTGCCTTTTCATTTTGTTGACAATTGTCTGTTAGTAAAGTAAAATTAAAATAAAGAATAATATTAAGGGGTATTGTTATGAAAAAAATATTGGCAATTATTTTAGTGCTAATATTGGCATTTTCTTTAACTGCTTGCCGTGATAATAGCGGTTGGACCGATGACGGTCAAATAAATATCACAAAATCGGCTGTGAATGATATTATAAACAGCGAATTTGAAACACCTAAAAACATCATTTTCATAATTGGTGACGGTATGGGTGTCAACGATATTGAAGCCACTGAAATTTACAGTGAGAAAAAGTTTGATTTCGGCCTTGTAATAAATCAAATAAAAAATCAGGGACTTGCAACTACATATTCAGCCGATAATAAAGTGACTGACTCGGCGGCATCGGGTACGGCGCTTTCAACAGGTGTTAAAACAAACAATGGCTTTATTGGAAAAGACCCACAAGGTAACGACCTTAAAACCATGGCCGAATTGGCACGCGAATGCGGTAAAAAGGTCGGTATTATTACCAACGAGGACATAAACGGAGCAACCCCAAGCGCGTTTACTGTTCATAGCGATTCTCGTGATAACCGCAAGGAAATTATAAATAAGTTTATAGCTTTCAAACCCGATGTGCTTATGGGTGTTGATTATAACAGCGTTTTTGTGGCACTTAATGATGAAGAACGCCAAATGTTCGAAAATGATTATGTTGTTGCAAAGAAGTTTGAAGATTTTGAAACTGTCGCCGCAACCGACCCTGAGGCCAAAAAGCCCTTTATTGGCTTTATAGAAAAATATTCTTCGGTTGCATCTTATAATTTGGCACAAAGTGCAAAGTTTGCCTTTGACCGCCTTAAAAATGATAACGGATTTTTTGTTATGATTGAAAGTGCGGGTACAGATAAAGCAGGTCATAATAAGGATATGAATGGCAAAATTGCAAGTGTTGTTACCCTTGACCGTGCGGTAGCGGCAGCACTGCTGTTTATGAAAGAAAATCCCGACACGCTGCTTATAATAACATCTGACCACGAAACCGGCGGTGTTTTGAAACCGACAGGCAATGAAAAATATTTAAACGACCTTTGTACAACCTCAAGTCACACAGCCACC